>JANOFD010000033.1:0-4367 GCA_031413455.1 Rhodobiaceae bacterium | reverse complement strand
TTGACGACGCCAGCAACACGCGATGGAGAAGCGCTTCAGGTTTCTGCGTCGGGTGCGCTTTTTGCCCCTTGTCGTCTTTCAGCCGTTCGCCACCGGTGCACAGGGGGATCAACCAGTCCGAGCGCATCTGCAGATCGTCGTTCAGCGCTTTCATGGCGTCATAGTTGAAGGTGTAACCCTTCTGGTCCTTGGTCTTTGAGCACCACAGCATGGTCTCATGCGCATTCGTAAACCGTCGTCCGCGAAAGTTCGGCATCGGATTCGACTTGCGCCACACGATGTCGTTGAGGAACCAATACCCCAGATCCTGCATGATCGAACCGACCCGATAGATATTGTGGTACGAGCCGATCACCCAGATCGAACCATTGTCCTTCAATACCCGCCGCGCCGCTGTAAGCCACTCGCGCGAGAAGCGGTCATAATCAGCGAAGCTCGCGAACTGGTCCCAGGCGTCATCACAGGCGTCGACCTTGCTTTGATCAGGTCTGGAAAGTACACCTGCCAATTGCAGATTGTAGGGTGGATCGGCAAAAATGAGATCGACGCTCTTGGCGGGCAGCTCATTCATCATCGCGATGGAGTCACCCTTGAGAATGGTGTCGAGGTAATTGGCGATCGGCTTCGTAAGAATTCCCATGCGACTTCTGGCCCCAAATGTGCGGGCGTCTTTCGGGGCGCGAACGGCCATGAAATTCTGGCTGCCGGTTTGCCGTCAGGACGCGTGTTTGATCGTGAATCGAGCGCCGCTTGCGAAAATGCCCTAACGCAACCGGCTCTAATGCTGGGCACCTTGAGTCACGCCGGACTCGCCGTCAATAAGTGTTTTGAATCAGAAAGTTAACGCCTGAATCGATATTGAATCCTCAACTCCCTCACACACTAGATATAGCGTCCCCCTTTCGTTGGACTGTGCATAACTCAGTTAATTCACGTCCCCGTCAATATATGAGCAACGGGCGCAAATGTTTTGCGATGATGAACGCTCGCACCCAGTCGTTGCAGCGCCGCTAAATGGTCCGCGGTGCCATAGCCCTTGTTGCGCGCCCAATGATAACCGGGATGCAAAGCGTCGAGTTCGCACATCACCCGGTCGCGCGTCACCTTGGCGATGATCGATGCCGCCGCAATCGACAACACCGTCGCGTCGCCGCCAATGATCGCCTCGCCGGGGCAGGGCAGGGCAGGCAGGCGATTGCCATCGACCAAAACATGCGCCGGCGCAAGTGAAAGCCCATCCACCGCCCGCCGCATCGCCAGCATCGTCGCCTGCAATATGTTCAGCGCATCGATCTCGGCCACACCGGCCACCCCAATCCCCACACTCAGCGCGCATTCCATCACCTGCGCAAAGGCACTCTCGCGTTTGGCTTGGGACAGCGCTTTGGAATCGTCGATGCCTGTGGGCAGGCGCGCGGGATCAAGAATGACCGCGCAGGCATAGACCGGTCCTGCCAGCGGCCCGCGCCCCACTTCATCGACACCGGCCACTGGCCCGCCAATTCTCCATTCGCGATCAAAGCGCGGCATAACCATTTCCATCACAGCAATTGCATCTGATCGCCAGTCTTCGGCGGCGGCTGAAACAAATCAACCCGCTGCGCTGGCCATTGTTGATTGAGCCCCAGCCGCTCGCAAGCGAGCTTGAAGCGCTTGGCGATCAAATCGGCATAAACGCCTGTGCCCTTCATGCGTTTTCCCCACTCCGCGTCATAGTCTTTGCCCCCGCGCATCGAGCGGATCAGCGACATCACATGCTTGGCCCGCCCCGGCTGCTGCGCTTTCAGCCACTCGGCGAACAGATCCTTGATCTCCAGCGGCAGCCGCAACACCACATAGGCCGCATTGCGCGCCCCCGCCTCATAGGCGCGCTCCAGAATGCTCTCAAGCTCGTGATCGTTAAGCGCGGGGATCACCGGCGCCGTCATTACGGCGGTAGGAATCCCGGCTGCCGACAACTCGCGTATCGCCTCCAGCCGGCGCTCCGGCGTTGGCGCCCGCGGCTCCATCGTTCGCGCCAGCTTGCGGTCCAGCGTCGTCACAGAAATCGCTACCCGCGCCAGGTTCATCGAAGCCATCTCCGACAGGATATCGATATCGCGCAGCACCCGGTTGGATTTGGTGACGATCGCTACCGGATGGCGGAAGTCGCGCAGCACCTTCAGGATCTCCCGCGTAATCTGAAACCGCCCGTCGATCGGCTGATACGGATCGGTATTGGTGCCCAGCGCCATCGTCTGCACGCTGTAGCCGGGCCGGCGCAACTCGGCCGCCAGCAACGCTGCCGCTTTCGGCTTGGCAAACAAACGCGCTTCGAAATCCTGCCCCGGCGACAATCCCAGAAACGCATGCGTCGGCCGCGCGAAACAATAGATGCAGCCATGCTCGCAACCGCGATAGGGATTGATCGAGCGGTCAAAAGGAAGATCGGGGGACGCATTGCGCGCAATGATCGAACGCGTTGCATCGATGCCGACCGAGGTTTTCAGCGCCGGCGCCTCATCGTCCAGCGTCCCCCAGCCGTTATCGACCAGCACCCGGTGCTCGCTCTCAAACCGGCCCGAGCCATTGCTGAAAGCCCCGCGCCCGCTGGTGCCCGCCGGATGCGCCGCAAACTCGCCCTCGACCGGCGGCCGGTGCCCAAAGCCAACTAAATTTTTGCCCATCCGAACTCCCTTGCGGTCGTGAGGGGGTACCCCCACCCCCCCTTTTGCATGCAATTTTGCAATAAGACCGTTTTCAGCCATTTTCATAGAACAAAAATCCTTATTTTAAGCCATTTTCTCAAACGCAAATGCCTGACCCCTGAATGCAAAAAGACAAATGAAAATCCAAAGCCACAACATCTGGGTGCCATCCAGGCAACAACTGTAACCGCAAAGCACCAAGCTCACTCCATTTCTGCCAACTTGCCGCATGATTTTTTTGGGACAAACGGCGCCCAAATCAAAGCGCAAGCGGCCAGCCAAACCAGCTCAGGAACAAAGATAGAACAACAGGCAACAAAATTCAAGTCAAAAATTCACGCTCTCGTCGTTTCGGTGACGGTGAATTTAACTCTCCCCGGGCTTCGGCCATGGATGCATCGCTTCCAGGATCGTGGGGCTCGAAAATCAATTGAACATGGCTCGCGCCTCAGCACCCAGGCCCAGACCTCGACGCCGGCGGAAATGAACTGTTCCCTCCACCCACTTGGTGTGCACCAAACGAGGCGACCATGAGCGAGCATATCCTCGAACCGAACCTTCCGATCATCGACCCGCATCATCATCTGTGGGACCGACCGACGGCAATCCTCAAGAACCTGCCGCCGTCTGATCATGGCTTCATGGACATCATCCGTGACATACCGCGCTATCTGCTGGACGAGTTGCTCGCTGACTTGACCGGCGGCCACAACATCCGCGCGACGGTCTATATGGAATGCGGCGCCATGTACCGTGCCGACGGTCCAGAGGCTCTCAAATGTGTGGGCGAGACAGAGTTCGTCAACGGCATTGCCGCGATGTCAGCGAGCGGCATCTACGGCGAAGTGCGCGCGTGCCTTGGCATAGTGGGTCACGCCGACCTGCGCATCGGCGATGCAGCAGAAGATGTGTTGCGCTCGCATATCGCCGCCTGACACGGTCGCTTCCGCGGCATCCGCCATTCCGCCTCTTTTGACGAGGACCCCAATGTGTTGGGTCCGCTCGGCGGCAGATATCCGGCAGGGCTCTACCTCGACCGCAAGTTTCACGACGGCTTCAAATACCTGCACAGGCTTCGCCTGTCGTTCGACGCCTGGCTGCTGGAGCCGCAACTGCCCGACCTCATCGACCTGGCGCGCGCAATTCCCGGGACGACCATCGTGCTCGATCACGTCGGCACGCCGCTGGGCATTGGTCGCTACAAAGACAAGCGCGAGGAACGCTTTGCGATTTGGCAGAGCAACATCAAGACGCTGGCAACTTGCCCCAACGTCAACGTCAAGGTCGGCGGCTTGCCGATGCCGTTCGTTGGTTGGAATACGGCGACGGGTAACGGTGTCCCAGTGAAAACGAGACGGGACACCGATACATGTCGCCGTGGTCCAGACTCCATTTCATCCCGGAGATACGTATCATGTCACCGTATTATTGACGATAGTGCTACCGCGACTCAGTCACTTCGGATATCGGGTACTAGGGGAAGCAATACTTAATTGACTTGGCCAATCTCTCTGATCGTCAGCGAATGGGCAGCCAAGGGTGCGCAGCACGCAAAAGAAGGAAACCTCGCAGCCTTCTTGCCGTACCCCTCCGCCGAGCACCGCCTTGCAGTGAAGTCTCCGGCCTGACGTGATAGTCGTATGACTACTCATACGACCAGATCCAATGTTTCCAAGCTTG
>JANOFD010000032.1:0-1541 GCA_031413455.1 Rhodobiaceae bacterium | reverse complement strand
CGGCGCTCGGGCGCATGGTAGAGCACGTCGCCGATGGCGATGGGGGGGACTTTGCATTCGCGGGCGAGGGCTGCGATGCCTTTCAGGTGGCGCTGGTCGTCGCCGCGGTAGAGCATGGAGGCGGCGAGCCAGACGCGCTGATTTATCAGGCGCTTCAAGGTTGGCTTGACGGTTTCGATGTTGGGGCGAGGCTGGACGACGATGAGTTGCAGGCCTTCGGAGAATTCGATCAGGTCGTCAAGGGTGAGAATGCAATCGCCTTTTTCGGCGCGCTTGTTGCCGATGGTGAGCAGGCGGCAGAGCCTTCCATAGGCTGTGCGGTCTTGCGGATAGGCGAGAATGTCTGGTGTGCCATCGCTGAAGACGAGGCGGGTGCCGATGAGGAGTTTGAAGTGCAGTTCCTTGGCCTGGGCGTGGGCGCGCACGACGCCTGCGAGCGAGTTGCGGTCGGCGATGCCGAGGCTCGTGAGACCGAGGGCGTGGGCGCGGCTGACGAGTTCGTGCGGGTGCGAGCCGCCGCGCAGGAAGGAGAAGTTGGTGGTGGTGGCGAGTTCAGCGTAGGGCATTTGGGAGGGGCCTCACGCGAATAATCCGTGTACGTACCATTTCGGTGCCGTGGTTTCGTGACCGAAAAGGCCTTCGCGATAGAGCCAGAAGCGCCGGCCTTCGCGGTCTTCGACGCGGAAGTAATCGCGGGTGAGGCTGCGGCCCTTGTCGTCGCGCCACCATTCCATGGCGATGCGCTCAGGGCCTTCGGCGTGGGCGATCTCGTGGGCGACACGGCGCCAGCGGAAGCGGGCGGGCGGGCCGTCGGGGACTTCGGCGATGGCGTCGATTTCTTCCGGGCGTTCGAACAGGCGCAGTGGCCTTGCGGGGGAGAGGGTGTCTTGGTTTTGACTTCCCCCCTCCGGCATCGCTTCGCTCGCCACCACCCCCGCAAGCGGGGGAGGAGAATGCGCCGGGGTGGCGATGACGGCGTATTCGGGGATGTGGCTTTCGGCTAGCCCCAAGCGTTGAACGCGGCGGGTGCCAAAGCGCACGCCGAGCCGGTCGATGAGGTGATCGATGCCGTCGCTGCCGCTGACGCTGGTGACGATGTCGGTTTGAGCGGCCTCGGTTTTTTCGGCGGTGGTGACGGACAGGCGTATGACATCGAAGCCGAAGCCGGGGTCGAGTTCATCGGTGAGTGAGGCGAAGCGTTCCTTGAACAGACGGCAGAGGGCGCGGGGATCGCGCAAGGGTTTGCTGGTGGCGACCGAAAGCCTTCGCACGGCGCCATCGACGCGGAAGAGTGTGACCTGCAAAGCGCGGGCGCCGTCGCCGCGCTGTTCCATGGTCTTGGCGAGTTCGACGGCCAGGTGTTCGATTGTTTGCAGGATGAAGTCTTCTTGCGTGACGGGTTCGGCAAAATTGCGCTCGGCGATGTAGGGCGCGACCGGCAGGCGCGGCGTGATGGGTTCTTCGATGAGGCCCAAAGCGCTGTCGAGGCGGCGCAGGAGGATGGCGCCAAAGCGTGCGGCGAGGGGCGCGCGCGGGCGGTC
>JANOFD010000031.1:0-2508 GCA_031413455.1 Rhodobiaceae bacterium | reverse complement strand
CGCAAATCAAGCAGCGCCGGCGCGCGTTTGCATCGGTCGTTGGGGGCACGAGTTTCGCTACTGGCGCCAACTGTCGCCGGGCTCCATTACCTGGTTACTGAAACTCGGTAAACCCGACGATGCCCAGTCGGTCTTCGAGCGTGGCCAGTGCGAGAATAAAGAACAGAAGCGAGCCTAGTGCGGTACCAAAGACACCGAACTCATGCACACCATTGTTTCGCGTCCGGCGTTCTCGGAGATGATGACCGCTACGAACACAGCGGACAGAATTGGTTTGCGAAACTAGAAAAGCGGGTAGGCGTAAACGCCCTCCCGCAGTTTGCTCGGCTCTCAGGGGCTAAATGATAATGTCCGCCTGCGTGATCAGGCCAAAGCCAATACCTTCCAAGTGGAGGTGGAAGTAGTCGCCGGTCGTAGTGTTCCAGAAATCAAACAATACTGACCCGTCGCTTGCACCGCCTTGCGCCGCGTCCCAGCCTGGTTGATTTAAGAAGGTCAGATCGAGCAGATCCAACCCGTCTTCAAACGAGTTGATCGTCATTGTGCCCGTAGCCTGTGGCAAGATCTCGAAGATATTGGCAAAGCCGTTGCCGTTCGGGTTGACCCAGGGTTGGGCGATCAGGTCTGTTGTGCCGCCGATCATGTCATTGAGGGTCATTGTGCTGCCAGCGGACACACCCTGAAGTTTGATGGTGACCACTTCCTGAGCCTGACCGGTGAGGGTCAAGGTTGTAACGGCGGGAGAGCTTTGCGCGGCGCTTGCCGTCCAATACGAGCTATTGCCGAGATTGAAGTCGGTAAAGTCGAGTTTATCAACGCCAATTTCAAAGTCGTTGATCGTGACGGTTCCGGCATTGGTACGGATTTCGAAAGTATCACTCGCGTTATCGCCGTATCCTTGAAACGAATAGTCGCCGCTCAATTCGTCATTACCACCGTCGGCGATCAGGCGGTCGCTACCGGCACCCGCCCACATCTGATCGTTGCCAAGCCCGCCCGCGATGATGTCGTCCCCTGCGCCTCCATCGATCTTGTTGAGTGCGGCGTTACCCGTCAGGTTGTCATTGCCCGAACCGCCGGTCAGATGTTCCATGTTGATCATGGTGCCATAGTTGTTGGCGTCGAAGCTGTAAGTTCCGGTCGCCAGATTGGCTGTCGCGCCCGGCTGGCCCTGAAAATTTACCGAGTCGAAAGCGCCAGCGCCGCCGTCATAGGTATCAACACCTTGGGTTGCGAAGATGACATCCGTCTCCGCGCCCGCATTAATGACATTGTTGCCCGCATTTCCTGTGATGAAGTCCTTGTAGGCAGATCCATTGACGTTTTCAAAATTGCTTAACGTGTCGGTCTCTCCGTACGTCGTCGCTTGTCCGGTTGTAAGGTTGATGAATCCGCCGCGATTGTAGGGTGCGGTTGCATTTCCGGCGAAGCTGTAGGTGTCAACGCCAGCGCCGCCATTCAAGATGTCGCTGCCGAGGCCTCCATCGATCACATTGTCACCAGAATTTCCAGTGATTGTATCGTTTAACGCTGAGCCGGTTACATTTTCAACGCTGTTGAGCGTTCCGGTTGCGGTGCCTGCTGTGTAGGTGCCGGTGGTGAGGTTTACAATTGCTGCTGCACCCAATTGCGCAAAGGTAATGAGGTCCACGCCGCTGTCGCCGCGAATGACGTCATTCCCAAAACGGGCGATAAACGTGTCGTGGCCGTCGCCACCTTCGAGGCGATTGTTGAAGCCGTTGCCCTTGATGCTGTCGTTGAAGCTTGAACCCAGGACATTCTCGATGTTGACGAGCGTGTCGTTTCCCTGACCAGTTGCGGTACCCGAAACCAGGTCGACATTGACTGCAGCGCCACCATCAAAGTCAGCCCAATCGGTGCCCGAGCCGCCGTCGAGCTGGTCGTTGCCTTCACCGCCATTCAAGCGGTCGTTACCTGAGCCGCCAAACACCAAGTCGTTGCCGCGCCCGCCTTTGAGTGTGTCGTGGTCGTTGCCGCCGTCGATGAAGTCGTCACCATCGCCGCCTTCGATATAGTCATTGCCGCCGCGGCCTTGGATGTTATCGGCGAACGCCGTTCCGATCAGTGTGTTGTTTGAGTTGTTTCCGTTGATGTTGGCCACTTGAATTCCCCGTTACACGTTGACTGAAGCACGGGGTGTAATTTCGTTGATCGCAGGATTCTCACAATCCCGCGTATATGGGGTAAGGCTTTGGATTTGCGGCTGAATCAAGTTTAGCGTTGTGCGTTCGGTCACAAATCTTACCGAGACGTTCTGAACACCCAACGCGTGAGCGTCCCGCGACAACGCATCATTTGTTCCCGAGCCTGACGAGGACTTGCCCCGCCAGGTCGAGCACGTCGATGTTGCCGCTGTCCTCGTAGCAAACATCGAGAATAGCTGTTGCGATTTTCTCATCGCGCGCCTTAATGTCGGACTCAGCAATGCCGCCAGCGCGTGCAAGCACCAACTCGACGACTTTGTCGAATATTCTATTGAGCAGCTTG
>JANOFD010000030.1:0-1423 GCA_031413455.1 Rhodobiaceae bacterium | reverse complement strand
GCCGTACAATGCGCAGAGCTTTTCTTGCTCGGCTTGCACCGCCTGGAACAATCCGAACAAAGCCGAATCCGGATCTTGCTTGCGATGGCGATCCTTCAGGCTGGCCGGGGAGCCGAAATAATACGTCAGCCCGCCCATGATGCTCTGGTAGTCGTCATCTCCCCACACGCCGTCTGCGTGGAAGGCAAGGCCCGGCAGAGCCGCAAAGCCCGGCTGCCATTCAAGCTTGCCGCGCCCAAACATCCGGTCCTCGTCGCCCAAAGCACCGGCTGTGATTGCAACATTGTTGGTGACGTACCATTTCAGATCGAACGATCCGATGACCTTGTCGCCCAGGGTCTCGCTGAACTGATATCCAGCCGTGCCCGATACGGTCAGCTGATTGAGATAGAACTCAAACTCGCCGCCCGTACGAAACGCATCGATGTTGAAATCCGACCCTTCCGAATAGGCACCAAATACACCAACCAGGTAGGATTCAGGATCGCGCGCGAACAAATGTGCCGCCGCGCCGTAATAGTCTTGACCGTTGCTTGCCCCAGCGCCGCCTTCGACCAGAAGGCCGAACCGCTCCCCGAGCGGCGCTGTGAATGCCCCATCAACCGTCCAGGTGTAATCGTCGATGATTTCGCCGAACGAGCCCTTCACTTTCAAGTTGGACTCGGAAACCGCGGCTTCCTGCGAGTGCGCGGCCGTTGTGGTGCCAAACCCGAACAGGGCGGCAACCGTGATGGGCTTCCAGTAACGCCGCACCGCCAGACCCAGGCGCGCGCTCCAGTTCATGATCGAAAGATTGTCAACCGGGACCAGGCTTGCGGCCGGTAGCCCGAACCCAACCCTAACCGCCGGACATTCGGCACCAACATGAATGAAAGCGCTTCCAACGGCTTCAAGAACGCAACTTTGAATCGAGGCAAGGTCCGACAATTTGACTTTATCGCCCGACACAATCCGCTCTTTCTTGAGCGTCACATAGAACGTGCGCAAGATAGGGGCATAGTAAAGGCCACTGATATGCTCATTCAGCGATGATCGAACTGCGCGGCTGGTATCAACCAAGCCTTTGGCGCGCACCAAAGCGCCAGTGGGATCGTAAACGATCTGCTGCCCGCCCTTCCTTGAAACATTGGCCCAAGCTCAACGCGCTAAAATTGTACGACTGCAAAAGTATTACGAGTGAGGGCATCCGCATCATCGCGGAGACACGTCCTGAAATCCGCGAGCTGCAACTTGGCGCAACCTCCATTGATGATACCGCCATTCCACACTTACTCAAACTAAAGGGACTCGTGGGTCTGGAATTCAGTAGAACGATGGTCACTCAGATCGGGCTGGAACAGCTTGGTGGACTTCGCAGTCTAACCTCGCTGCAACTGTCTGGCGGTTCCATGACCGCCCCAATGGATTTCACCAACTTCAGGAA
>JANOFD010000029.1:0-1518 GCA_031413455.1 Rhodobiaceae bacterium | reverse complement strand
GAATCCGGCACCGCGAGGGCGGCCGCCGGTTTGCGCATCATGTCATGAACGTCGTCACTCGTACTCATCAATAAGCGTTTCGCCCGATTAAAACATCAACCACTTTCATTGTTCGACGTTTGACATTGATTTCGAAAATTGCACGCCAGTCGTTGAAAATCAAAAACAATCGTCATGGCCGGGTCAAGAGCCCGGCCATGACGAACGTGTGGAGCGTGGACTCGCCGCCAAGCCGTAATGAGTGTTCCAATTGAACGAAACGCGCTCTAATGTGTCTTGCAAACTGCCTCACATGTCCGGTGTAGGGTGACTCAGCAAAGTCCCTAAGTGGCTGGTTTGTCGTGGGGACCAAAGCGCCGCTTGCGGGTACTCCAAATGGGATAGCGGACATAGTTGCTTGCTTCAGCGGGAGTGTCCGGGCAGTGTATTTCTGTCTAAGTCCTTATGCGGTTCGAATATGAATGTACGTCCAGTCGTTGCAGCGGATGCGGCAGAGATTCAGGCGATCTATGCGCCGTACGTAACCGACAGCACTATCTCCTTCGAGGAAGAGCCGCCTGACACAATCGAGGTCGAAAGGCGCATTGCCGCCCTTCTGCCGCAATACCCTTATCTGGTTGCCGAAATAGATGGGCGGGTGGTTGGATATGCTTATGCCAGTCAGCATCGGACTCGCTCGGCGTACCGAAACTCCATAGACGTAGCCGTCTATGTTGCTCCAGGCGCTCAACGGCGCGGCGTGGCGCGTTGTCTGTACACTCGACTTCTGCCTGCTGCAGCAAGTCTCGGCTTTCACGCTGCCTTTGCTGGCATCGCGCTACCAAACAAAGCGAGTGTCGGGCTGCACGAAGCAATGGGATTTGAACCGTTAGGCATTTACCGCGAGGTCGGACGAAAATTCGATGCTTGGCACGATGTCGGTTGGTGGCAACGACTGCTGTGAGTCCATTTCACAATAGTTGACTGGTCTGGCGTTGACTGTTCTGGCGTTGACCGCCCCGGCGGTTCATCTTACCCTGTGCGACGCGGGATAGTCCTCGCCGACCGGGATTGATATTACCTTGGAAAGTACGCCACTTCCTCACAAGCTGACGTTGGAAGACTATGGTTGGAGCCCGCATTTTCAGCAGCAGCTGACGCCCGAGGATGGCGACGCGCTGCCGGTGCGCGTGGTCATGGTGCATCGTGATGCGCTTGACGTCGCGGGCCCGTCGTTTGAGGGGCGCATTGCGGGGTTTACGCAGCGCGACAGAGCGAACACGGCAACAACTGGCGACTGGATGCTCGTCAATGCGGCGCGGCGCGCGCTCCGATTGCTTGACCGCCATAGCGTCTTCAAACGCAAGAGCGCCGGCCGGGGTCGCAGCGTGCAGATGATCGCCGCAAACGTGGACGTGTTGTTCGTGGTCACTTCGGCCAATCAGGAATTCAACCTGGCGCGCATTGAACGGTACCTGGCATTGGCGGCAGAAGCAGGTGCTACGCCGGTGGTGTTGATCACCAAAGCCGATCTGTCGG
>JANOFD010000028.1:0-3188 GCA_031413455.1 Rhodobiaceae bacterium | reverse complement strand
CCGACAGATGTATCCCCGGCCGCCAACTCAGCAAGCCGGCTTGCGCAGCGGATATCGCCCAAAACACCAGGAAGGGCAGGTGGACCTGCCTATGAAACTCAAACGTCTCCTGATACGTCCAGTAGGCACCAATCGCGAGTGCAGACCCCAACGCCGCCCGCGATGGCACCAGCAATGCAGCCGCGAGTGCACCAACGCCCCACAGCAGCGTGCCATCCGGATAATGCGAATTGATGTTGTAGGTTTGGGCAACAAACCAGATATTGGCGCCGAACAGCAATACACCCAGCAACACGAACGCCTGCGCAATCAACCCGCGCGACTGCCCGTAAAACCAGATTGCAACCGCATACGACAGCCACATCCCGCCAAACAGCACAAACAATCGCGCCGCCTTGGACATCGCCGCCCAGTTTGCGCCCACGAACGACAACGCGCCGGCGCCAATCAAAATCGCGCCAAAAATCGCAATGATCGTCTCAAGCCGCCCGGCACTGCTTCCACCGCCGACACTCTTCAAGATCGACTCGCGGTTGTCAGCAGGCACAAGCCCCTGCGCAATCCACATATCGAGATCGTTTTTCAACTGGCGAAGGTAAAACGGTGGCCGCATCGAACTAGGTCCCCATGATTTGGCAAGAGTCGCCTGCAACTATGCCGGAATTGTGACTTTTCGCAAAACAGCGGCAAAGAAGCCGTCCGTCCGGTGCCGGGCAGGCGAAAGACGCATGACTTTCTCCTCGCCGCACATCCAGTCCCCACGTCCAAGTTTACCCCACAACTCGCGCGCGTCAGCAAGTTCGAAGTCTGGGTGGGCCGCCAGAAACGCGCTCACCCGCTGATCATTCTCGCACGGCAGCAGCGAGCAGGTGGCGTAGATCAAGAGTCCTCCGGCTTTCACAAATCGCCAAGCCCGCTCCAGAATCGCTGACTGCAGCGCCGTCAACTCCGCGAGGTTCGCCGCCTGTGATGACCAGCGCACATCCGGGTTGCGCCGCCACGATCCCGTGCCCGAACACGGCGCGTCAACCAGCACCCGGTCGAACTTGCCATAAAGCCGCTTCATGGCTTTGTCGTCCTGGGCCGGCAACTTTATGCGCTCGGCATTCTCAGCTCCTCCGCGCTTGAGCCGGACCTTCGCCCGGGCCAGCCGGACCTCGCTGATGTCGCAAGCAATAAGGTGGCCCTTGTTCTGCATTGTCGCCGCAAGGGCCAGGGTTTTACCCCCGGTGCCGGCGCAAAAATCCATCACCTGCATGCCGGGCTGCGCGTCGCACAACACTGCGGCCAGCTGCGAGCCTTCGTCCTGAAACTCGACATAGCCGTCCTGAAAGCATCGTGTCGCTGAAATATTTTCGCCACTCGCGCAGCGCAGACCCCACGGACCATGGGCAACCGGCTTGGCTTCTATTTTCTCCCAGTGCAAGCGTTTGACGGCGTCGGCAACCGTGCACTTCAATAAATTCACGCGCAGGTCCACCGGTGGCGCGTCAAGCGCGGCGTTCATCTCGCGATCAAAATTGTCGCCCAGCGCCTCCCGCAAAAGCGGCTCAAACGCAGGCGGACATTCCAGACGGACCGCATCCGGCATTGAGCGGTCATACAGCTGCCGCCCGGTGATACGTTTCATCAGCGCCCGGTCTTCAAGCCCCGAGTCTTCGCCCCACTGCACGCCCTGCGACACGAACGCCGTCCACGCCGAATACAGCGTCGCCGCGGTCACCACGCCCTCAGCCTGCTCGATGTGCCACGACAGCCGCGCCCGATGCCGGTTGACCCCGTAAAGGTCCTGGACGACCTGACGCCGCTCTTCCGCGCTCATTTTGGGCGCCGTTTTGAGGGATCGGGTCAAAGCCTGGTCCAACGACGCACCCTGTGATTGCTGAATCAGGGCATTGGCCAAAGTCTCGGCTGCGATCCTGGAATCCAGCCGCGCCGCCCCTTTGCGCCCAAGAGCGACCGCGCGCGTCATGCCGCCTCGGGATTTCTGGGGCTTTTTGGTTCCGTGCGGTTTTTTGAATGTTTGCAAGCCCAGGGCCTTCGCATTAGATACACGGTCGCGCAAACCAGCCCTTCATGGGGCATCGGGCGCTTTAACCCGGATTCAAAAACCAGAACATGGCCAACAAACTTCTGCAGGAAGCCGCGGTCAACCACCGTCTGACGTCCAAACGCGGCGTCATGGAGCGCCTTTTTACACTGATGTTTCAAGGATTTGTCTACAACCAAATCTGGGAAGACCCGGTTGTCGACATGGCAGCCCTGCGCATCCGGCCCAACAGCCGCATTATCACCATCGCCTCGGGCGGCTGCAACGTGGTGAACTATCTGGCGGCCAATCCGGCCAAGGTCATTGCCGTTGATCTGAATCCCAACCATATCGCGCTGACACGCCTGAAACTTGCGGCGCTGCGCTATCTGCCGACCTACGAAGATTTCTTCCAGTTCTTCGGTGTCGCCAACACCAAGCAGAACCGTCAGAACTACGACGACTTTCTCGTCCACAAGCTCGACGACACGACGCGCCGGTACTGGCAAAAATCACTCCCCATCCGCGGCCGCCGCATCAACATGTTTGCGCGCAATCTCTACCGCTACAGCCTGCTCGGCCGCTTCCTGGGTATCCTGCAAACCGTCGCCCGCATGCATGGCAAGCGCCTGAACGAAATGCTGGCGGCCCGCACGCCAGCCGAACAGCGCGCAACCTTCGACCGTGTGATCGCGCCGCTGTTTGACAGCAGACTGGTTAAGGCCTTGTCGAAAATGCCCGTCTCGTTCTACGCCCTGGGCATTCCACCGGCACAATATGACGAGCTCAGCAAAGCCTCGAACGGCGATCCAGCCGCCCTCATACGCCGCCGTATTGAAAAGCTCGCCTGCGATTTTCCGATGAGCGACAATTATTTCGCCTGGCAGGCCTTTGGCCGCCGATATGACACGCTGGATCGTCAAGGCGTTCCTTCCTACCTGCAGGAAAAAACCTACAATGTTGTACGCGAGCGTACGGATCGGGTCGAAACCCATCTGGCTTCGATGACGGATTTTCTTGAGAAACAACCTGTCGAAAGCCTCGACTGCTATGTTCTGCTTGATGCGCAGGACTGGATGAACCAAGAGCAGATCACTGCCCTCTGGCGCCAAATCACCCGCACTGCCGCGCCCGGCGCCCGTGTCATCTTCCGCACCGC
>JANOFD010000027.1:0-4454 GCA_031413455.1 Rhodobiaceae bacterium | reverse complement strand
GACATAGGTGGCCGCATCCTGTTTCGCGATCCGCTCGATGGTGAGCGCGAGGTTGAACTTAATTCCTTGAGCCCAAGGCTCTATAGACAGCTGCGCGGTCACCGGATTGCGATGGCCTTTCAAGAGCCGTCGGCGGCGTTTTCGCCGGTTGTCAGCATGGGTGCGATGCTGTGCGAGATGTTGCACATGCACGAGAGACTTTCGCAAGACGCCGCCAAAAAACGCGCAATCAAGATGCTTGATCATGTAGGTTTTCCCGACGCCAATGCTGCGTTCCGGCGCTATCCGTTTGAATTGAGTGGCGGCCTGCGGCAACGCGCAATGCTGGCCAGCGCCTTGATTTGCAGACCGGCACTTGTTGTTGCCGACGAGCCCACGTCTGCCCTTGACGTCACGGTTCAGGCGCTGGCGCTGAAACTTCTGTCCGATTTGCGTGACGAGATGGGCTTGAGTTTGCTGTTCATCACGCATGATTTTGGCGTCGTTGCCAATATCGCCGATCATGTCGTGGTGTTGCGCCACGGTTTAGTGGTCGAAGAGGGTTCCGTCACCGATGTCCTGCAGGCGCCGCGCTCGGACTATGCCAAGGCATTGCTGGCGGCCGTGCCTCGTCTTGAAGGCGAACCCTATGTGTTGAGCCCCCCGCATGCGAGCCACCAGGCTGTGCAAACGCTTGCGCCGGTGTGGAGCAGACGCCTTGGGCCGCCTGCCGGTACGCCGTTGATTGAAGTCAATGAAATCAGCAAGAGTTTTTCAGCACGGTCGCGCGGTGCGGGAGCGACCGGTGATACCGTTGATGCGGTTCTGGGCGTGTCGTTAAGTATCAATGCGGGCGAGTGCGTCGGGCTCGTGGGCGAGAGCGGGTGCGGGAAGTCGACGCTTTCAAAACTTATTTTACGCGTTCTCAGGCCTGATTCAGGTTCAGTCACCGTGTATGATGGCGCCAAGATGTCGTCGATTTCAGAGTTGCATGGCGACGCGCTCAAGGCCTATCGCGCGCGGGTGCAGTATGTATTTCAGGATCCGTTTGCGTCTTTGAACCCCCGGCTCAGTGCGGAGGAAATTGTTTCCGAGCCGTTTGTCATTCACACCATGGGCACAAAAAATCAGCGATTGCGTTGGGCAGCCGCGCTCTTTGAATTGGTTGGCCTTGATCGGGCGATGCTGGTGCGCCATCCCAATGCATTTTCAGGCGGTCAGCGGCAACGGATAGGCATTGCCCGCGCAATTGCATTGGGGCCAGATTTACTGGTTTGCGACGAGCCAGTGTCGGCTTTGGATGTTTCGGTTCAGGCGCAGATTCTGAGCCTTTTGGAAGGACTGAGGCAGGACCTTGGAATTGCTAGTCTTTTCGTTAGCCACAACTTGGCCGTGGTGCGCGCCGTTGCCAGCAGGGTCTATGTCATGTGCGGCGGCAGAATTGTTGAATATGCGCCAACTTCCGCGCTTTTTGCGAACGCCCGGCACCCTTATACCATTGCGTTGCTGGCGGCTAATCCCGAACCGGATCCTGAGCGAAAGCTTGACCTTGGCGCCTTGATGCAAGGGCGGGCTTCGGACCCTGCGGCGTGGCCGAAACCTTATAGGCTGACGCGCGGTGCGAAGGCACGCTATGAAAGGGTTGGTGAAGGTCATTTTGTGGCTGTGGCATAGGCGATATTTAAGTTCGAGGATTTGTACCATGCGCCTGATGAGCGCCGCGTTTTTGGCCTTGACGATGACTGTGGTGACCGGTGCTGCGCCCCCACCGCCAGTTGTGCAAGCGGTTCCACTCAAAGAGACGCCCTCACTCGTCAGTGCGGTGGCCGCTAAATCCATTCCGGGGGTGGCACTGCGGGTTCCGGCTGATGTTTTGATTGTCGATCTGGCTTCGGCTGGACGCAAACCAGGCCGACCTGGTGGCGTGCTGCGTACGATGATGAGCAAAGAGAAAGATGTCCGGCTCCTGAACACGTGGGGCTATGCACGGCTGGTTGCGTGGACACCGCAATTGCAGCTCAAACCCGATTTGCTGAGATCAATCGACATCAAGGATGGGCGCGTTTTTACAATGCATTTGCGTGCGGGGCACAAATGGTCTGATGGCCATCCGTTTACGTCGGAAGACTTCAGATATTATTGGGAAGATGTAGCCAGCAACATTGATCTGTCGCCCAGCGGACCGCCGTCGGATGTGTTGAACGACGGCGAAAAACCAAAGATTGAAATCATTGACGCCACCACCATCCGCTATAGCTGGACAAAAACTAATTCGCGATTCATGGCGTCATTGGCGCAGGCGCGCGAGCCGTACATTTACCGACCGGCCCATTACCTGAAGCAGTTTCATGCCCGCTACGCCAAGGCGTCCGCACTCGCACAGCTGGTGGCCCAGGCGAAGTCACGCAATTGGGCGCAGCTTCACAATCGCATGGACAGTATGGACGACAACGACAACCCCAGGATGCCAAGTTTGCAGCCGTGGGTGGCGACAACGGTCATGCCCGCCAACCGTTTTGTGTTCCGGCGCAACCCGTTTTTCCATCGTGTCGATCGCAGCGGTGTGCAGTTGCCTTATATCGATGCTATCGAAGTCAGCATCGTCGATGGTGGCCTCATTCCGGTTAAAGCCGCTGCCGGGGACAGCGATCTTCAGGCGCGCGGCCTGTCGTTCGCCGACGTCACCGTGCTGAAAGCCAATGAAGGCCGTGGCCGGTACAAGGTGCGCCTTTGGCCGATTGCCAAAGGCTCTCACTTTGCACTTTATCCGAACCTGAACGCGGCCGATGGCGGCTGGCGGAAACTGTTACGCGATGAGCGATTTCGGCGCGCGCTGTCGCTGGGCATCAATAGAGGTGATATCAACCGGGCCTTGTTCTTCGGTCTTGCGGTTGAAGGCAACAACGCCGTGCTGAAAGGGTCGCCGTTGTTCAAGGCCGACTATCTGACAGCGCATGCGCGTTTCGATCCAAAGGCCGCCAATATATTGCTCGATCAGATGGGCTTGCAGGTCCGCAATGGCGACGGCACGCGCTTGATGGCCGACAAACGTCCACTTGAACTGGTGGTCGAGATTGCTGGTGAAGCCAAAGAAGAAAGCGACATTTTGCAACTTGTCTCGCAACACTTCAAGATGATCGGCGTGAAGCTTGTGATCAAGCCATCGGACCGTACGGTGATGCGTAACCGTGCATTTTCCGGTGATGCCCTGATGACGGCGTGGTCGGGATGGGATACGGGCATCCCCACGGCCGACATGAGCCCAGATGAGCTTGCGCCGACACGACAGGACACTTTGATGTGGCCCAAATGGGGCAATTATTTTGAAACGAACGGCAAGTCTGGTGAAGCCCCAGACATGGCTTCTGCAAAAGAGTTGCTGGCGCTGAACGCGAAATGGAATGCCGCGAAGTCGCAATCAGAGCGGCAAACGCTGTGGGGAAAAATGCTTGCCATTCATGCGGATCAACAATTTATCATCGGCACTGTTTCGGGTGTGATGCAGCCGGTTGTTGTCCGCGACACGCTCAACAATGTTCCCGAGCGTGGCATTTATTCATGGGATCCGGGAGCCCAATTTGGCATGTACCGCATGGACGAGATGTGGCTCAGCCAATGACCTGGAGTACATCAGCATAATGCTGCGCTATGCGGCCGAACGACTGATTCTGATGGTGCCTGCACTGGTGGCGATCGCGGCACTGGTGTTTTTCGTTATTCAGTTGCCACCCGGCGATTATCTTTCAAACGAGATCGCAGAGTTGAGAGCGCAAGGCGACGCCGGTGCCGCGGCAAAAGCTGAGTATCTTCGGAAAGAGTATGCGCTGGACCTGCCGATCCTCGAGCAGTTTGGGATCTGGATCGGGGCGTGGCCCGGTCCGCGAGGCTATTCTGGCTTGCTGCAGGGCGACTGGGGCATGTCATTTGAGTTCAAGAAACCCGTCGCCGACGTCGTCGGTTATGCGCTGGGACCGACCATATTGGTCAATGTGCTGGCGGTGCTTGCGATCTATTTGATTTCTTTGCCGCTGGGGATACTGGCAGCCGTGAAGCAGTACAGCCTTCGCGACTATACCATTGCCGGGGTGGCGTATATTGCGATGGCTACGCCTGGCTTTTTACTCGCGCTTGTGGTGCTGACTTATGCGCATGCGTGGTTTGGCGTTTCAATCGGTGGATTGATTGACCCGCAATATGCTGACCAACCCTGGAGTTTTGAGAAGGCCAAGTCACTCGCTGCTCATTTGTTCATCGCGGTTATCATCATTGCGTTTTCTGGTGCCGGGGCCATGATCCGGCGCTTGCGTGCCAACCTTTTGGACGAACTGCGCAAGCCTTATGTGATTGCCGCCCGGGCGCGCGGTGTCAGTGAGACACGATTGCTGCTGCGCTATCCCGTGCGGATGGCGCTCATTCCCTTCATTGCTGATATAGGAAACCTGCTGCCGTCTCTGGTGTCGGGATCGGTAATTGTT
>JANOFD010000026.1:0-7186 GCA_031413455.1 Rhodobiaceae bacterium | reverse complement strand
CGGGCAAGCTGGTGCACAGCGACGACGGCGGCGGATCGGGAGTGGATTTGAACCGCGCGGGGACGCCACTTATTGAGATCGTCAGCGAACCGGATATTCGCAACGCGGCGGAAGCGCGCGCCATTGCATGTTGGCGCATCTTGGCCTTGCATTCCTGCACATGCGATTTCATGTGTGCGCGCTTTTCCTCTGGCGTCATCTTTTCCATCACCTGCATGTGGGAAGAGCTGTGCGCGCAGCCCACATCCTGCATCATCTGGTGCATGGGGCTGTCCTGCATCGCACCCATTCCCATTCTTTTGCCGCCCTCGTCCAGGGCGCAACCGGCCAATATGGCCGACGCTGAAACTGCAGCAAGGCTTCGAGCGAATACCGTCTTTAGAGCTGACTGCCTATCGTTGAGCATGAGTTGATCCCTCCATTTACCGAGTTGAGTCTGCAGTGTATGCCAAAGCGAATCTTGAATCAGGTAACAACGGCAGTCCGCGATTGCACAATGACATAACCCAATCTATCGCAGCCAGAAATTGATCTGAATCAATCGCCCGCGACGTCAACTGGCTCAGAATGATCGGCGCGTACCGGCCAAGAGGCGTTTTGCATGACGAGCAATGAAGCAGGGCGTTCGCAATCCGATCAGATGATGGGCGAGAGCGCGACGACAACAGCGACCAAAGAGATGGAGCAGAAGAGCGAGCATTTCGACGTGCTGATTGTGGGTGCGGGGATTTCGGGGGTGGGTGCAGCCTATCATCTTACTTGAGCAGTGCCCGGGGATGAACTTCGTCGTTCTTGAAGCGCTTGAGAGCTTTGGCGGCACCTGGCTCATGCATCTCTATCCGGGCATTCGCTCGGACAGCGATCTCTACACTTTCGGGTATCGCTTCAAGCCCTGGACCGGCGCGCCGATCGCCAATGCCGCGGAAATTCGAAAATACATGGGCGAGGTCATCGAAGAAAACGATCTGGGCCGGCACATTCGTTACCGGCAAAAAATGTCCTCGGCGCGCTGGTCGAGCCAAAACAAGCTTTGGACACTCGAGGGGACGCGAACGGACACCGGCGAGAATATTCGCTTCACCGCCAACTTTCTCTGGATGTGCCAAGGTTATTACCGGCACGCGGAAGGTTATACGCCCGAGTGGAAGGGGATGAAGAGTTTCAAGGGCCGCTTCGTACACCCGCAAACGTGGCCCGAGGGTCTGGACTACAAGGGTAAGAATGTTCTCGTCATCGGCTCGGGGGCAACGACTGCGACGCTGGTTCCTGCGATTGCGGGCGACTGCGGCCACGTGACGGTGTTGCAGCGCTCGCCGACTTATTTCATTCCGGCCCGCAACGAGAACGACCTTTGCAACACTTTGCGGGAGTTGGAAGTCGACGAGACATGGATCCATGAAATCGTTCGCCGGAAGATTTTGCACGATCAGGGTATGTTGACGAAACTTTCGCTCAGCGAACCGGAGGCGGTGAAGGAACAGCTGCTGGCGGGCGTTCGTGCCTATCTGGGACCGGACTACGACATCAAAACGCACTTCACGCCCAAGTACCGCCCATGGCGCCAGCGCATCGCCTTCGTTCCCGACGGCGACTTGTTCAAAGGGATAAACGCCGGCAAGGCGACGATGGTCACGGACGAAATCGAGTGTTTCACGGAGAAGGGCGTGCTTCTGAAGTCCGGCAAGGTTCTGGAAGCCGATATCATCGTCACGGCCACCGGGTTCAATCTTAGCGTGCTCGGCGACATCGCATTTGTCATTAACGGCAAGTCGCTCGATTTCTCAGAGACGGTAACATACCGCGGGATGATGTTTACGGGGGTGCCCAATATGGTTTGGGTGTTCGGGTATTTCCGAGCCAGCTGGACGTTGCGCGTGGATTTGCTGGGTGATTTCGTGTGCCGGATACTCAAGCACATGAAAAAGAATGGTGCGCGGCAAGTGTCGGTGGCCTTAAGTCCCGAGGACAAAGACATGCCGTTGCACAGTTGGATAGACCCGGAGAATTTCAACCCCGGCTATCTCATGCGCGGGATGCATCTATTGCACAAGCGCGGCGACAAGCCCGAATGGCAACACACGCAGGACTATTGGCTTGAGAAAAGCCAATTGCCCGCCATCGACCTCAACGACAAGGCGTTTGTCTACGCGTGACGACGGGCCTCTCAAACGGCAACGGCATGGCGGGCGTAGGATTGGTATAGGTAGGTATCAAATACCGCCGCAACGAGGCGGACACCGGCGCGCATGTGTGTAGGCACGGTCAAACGCGAGCCTTCGATCATCACCAGTCCGTCCCGTTGCAGCACTTCGAGAGCGCGGCGTTCGCCGGCAAACTCATTTGTCAGACGGCCATGCCGGGCCGCCACCTCGTCCAGGTCGACCTCAAGATCGCACATCAGACGCTCTATAACGGTGCCACGAAGGCGGTCGTTGTCGGTTAGAGTGCGGCCGCGGGTGGTGGCCGGACCGCCGGCGAGAATTCTGGACCGGTAATCCGGCGTGGCACTCGCGTTTTGTGCATAGCCTTGTGGTAATGAAGAAATCGCCGATGCGCCGATGCCGATCAAGGCGAGCGCGCCGTCTGTCGTGTAGCCCTGAAAATTCCGCGCAAGCTTGCCCGTTTGCTGTGCCATCGCCAGCGGATCGCTTGCAAGCGCGAAGTGGTCGAGGCCGATGGGTTGATAGCCGTAGGCGGAGAGCGCCGCGTTCACCGCATCGTATTGGCGCAGACGCTCGTGCGCATCGGGCAGGAGGCGGGAGTCGATCAACCCCTGGTGACGCTTCATTTGGGGCACGTGCGCGTAGCCGAAAGCGGCCACACGCCCGGGTGCAAGCTCGACCGCCCCGTCAACCGTGCGGCGGACGTCGGAAACCGATTGGCGAGGCAGACCGTACATCAAGTCGATGTTCAGCGCCGTGATGCCGGCGCCGCGCAACCGCGACACGGCTTCGCGTGTGACAGACATAGGCTGCCAGCGGTTGATCGTGCGCTGAACCAGTGGGTTGACGTCCTGGACGCCGACACTGGCGCGATTGACACCGGCGCGCGCGAAGGCATCGATAGTTTCTTGGCTCAAGCCTCGCGGGTCAATCTCTACGGCGATTTCGGCATTGGGCAGAATGTCGAAGCGCTCGTGGATCGCGTTGGCAAGGCTGTCGATGTCGCCCGCGGAGAGAATGGTAGGCGAGCCACCGCCGAAATGAATGTGCGACACGGGCCGACGCGCACTCTCTGCTGGCGCGATAATGTCGAGCTCCTTCAATAACAATTCGACATAGGATTTCACTGGCGCGTAGGTATTGACGACGCTGGTATGGCAGCCGCAGAACCAACACAGGCTGTCGCAGAAGGGAATATGAAGATAGAGCGACACGGGTTCTGCGAGCGGCAGCGCGTTTATCCAGTCGAAAAGCGTTTGCCCGGTGACGCCGTCATCGAAATGGGGAGCGGTTGGGTAGCTCGTATAGCGGGGCACGCGCGCGGCGATGAGGTCCGTCCGGAGGGTCATAGTGTCCTTGCGTGTCTTACGTGATGTCGCGACCTTCGGGGACGATGTAGACGACGTGACCCAACCCGTCCTTGACGGGTGTCAAGGTGATGTCGATCTTGCGCATGTCCGCGTCGCTGCGGCGTAACTCGGCGGTGTAGCGCACGACTTCGCCGCGGGCGGCTTCGGCGATCGCGCCCTTCAAGCGCTGACGGGCGGCATCGTCGGGTGCGAGGTCGCTGCCGGCCCATGGCAAATCCCACAATGGCAGGCCGATCAGGTGAGATTGCCCCTCGGTCAATAAGCGGCCGGCGCGATTGATTTCCAGTACCGTGCCGTCAGGCGAAAGCAGGCCGATGGCTTCGAATGCGTGTTCGAAGATGACGCGGAAGCGGCGCTCGCTTTCTTTCAGCTTTTCCTCGTGGCGGATGCGGTTCGTAATGTCGCGCACATGCGCGGTGTACGTGAGCGTGCCGCCGACGGTGACCTTCGTGATCGCGACTTCTATCGGAAATTCTTCGCCCTTCTTGCGCAGACCCACGACTTGTCCGCGTTCGTTCATCTGGCGCGAGGCCTGCTTGCCGCCGCCGAAACGGGAGACTTCTTCCCGATGGCGAGTGCTATAGCGCTCGGGCATGAGTAGCGATAGCGGACGTCCCATAACCTCTTCGGCGTTGTATCCGAACATTTGTTCGGCCTTGAGATTGAAGAACGAGATGACTTGTGAGGCGTCGGCCGAGATAATGCCGTCTTCAGCGACTTGCAGGATTCTCAAGGCTTTGAGATGGGCTTCCTTGAAGGTGGATTGCTCCTGTCTGCGGGTAGTGTTGTCGCGCACGGTGACGACGAAGCGGCGCTCGCCGCCAAGCATTCGTTCGACCACCCTGACATCGATAGGCATTTGCTTGCCGGTCTTTGTTTGAGCGATGAGGTCGAGAAATCTCGACTGGGCTTCGTCGCTTTCATGCGCCCAGCGCTGAAGCCATTTCATCGCGTCGACGCGCCGTTCGGGCTGCTGTGGCACAAGCATAGAAATATTACGGCCCAGGACCTCGTCCTGTTTGTAACCTAAAAGTTTTTCACAGGCTGGATTGAAATAGACGATCATGCCGTCGGGGGCGGTGACCACGATGGCCTCGGGCACGGCCTCGACGAGAACGCGGAAGAAGTCTGCGGACATTCTATCCTTGGCCGTTGTTGTCATGGTTGCCGTTCCGGCCGGAGAGCAGGCACCCGCGCGTGGAGACTCGCGGGTGCCTGAGCAAGTATACGTTCACTCGGCCGCGACTTCGAGGCTTGGCGAGCCGCCTTCCAATTGGTGGAGGATACGCATGTCCTCAGAAATGTGGATGCCTGCGTCCTCATATTTCTTGCGCACGCGCGGCGTGATAAGACCGACGCGAGCGATTGCAGGCAACATCAAATCATCCAGCGAATGGATTTGTCCGGGCGGCAATTGGGTCATGACTCCCATGTCTGCTGCTTCACTCAAGCCCCTGAAGAAGTCGTCTGGGTCAATTTCTGAATTCTTCAAGACTTCCATAAAGCCAGGATCGGCGCGGCTGGCTAGCGTTTGCCCGCCGCCGACCTGTGTGCCCTGGACGATGAGAGAAATAGCGTTGAACGCGAAATCGGCGAGTTCCTCGCGCGTGTCTGCGTCGAGATTCTTGATCACCGGTCCCAGGAACACGTGCCCGAACGAGACGTGACGCGATTCGTCGCGCATGACGTTGAAAGTGATCGCCTTCAGAAGCGGGCACTCCGTGGCGTGATACATGTTGTTAAAGGCACCGAGCGCCAGTCCTTCGACGATCATGTTCATACCGATCATCACTTTTTCGTACCGGTCGGACTTGAGTGTCGCGTCAATCAGCATTTTAAGCCAAGGCGTCATCGGATAGACCATGGCGATCTTGTCGCAATACTTTGCGTAGACTTCGACATGGCGCGCTTCGTCCATCGTTTGAGTCGCGGCATAGAGTTTCGCGGTCGAGTCGGGTACCGAGTGCGTGACGCACGCCGCCGTCATCAGCGCCCCCTGCTCGCCATGCAGGAATTGTGAAAGCAATTGGGCGGTGGAATGCGCTGTAAAGGTTTCGCGTTGCGACTTCGAGAGTTTCGAAAAGAACGGCATTTTATGGTACACGGACGATCTGTCGGCGATGAGCGGACTCGATGGATCAACCTTAGTATCCCACGGCAGCAACTCGTCGGAGTCCCACTGGTTCTGTTTTGCGCGTTTGTAGAGGTCTTCGACTTTGCCTTTGCCGAAGAGATAGTCGAACGACCACGCGATATCCATCGGATTGCGATAGAGGTCGTCGGGAGTCATGGTCACTTGCCATTTGCCTTTTTGTACGAGTTTTCCGTTTGCAGCAGCCGCCATTTCGTCCTCCTGTTCATACAGATCTGTGTGTGGCATTCGTGCGGGAGAATGACTCTGGTTTCACATGCCCATCTTGATTCAGATCAATAATGCGATGAAATCTGATCGAGTGGAGACGAGCGTGGTTAGTACTGCCGCATGGGCGTCCGCACGACGAGGCCTTCGAGTAGTTGCGAAACTTTGATTTGGCATGACAAACGGCTGTTGTCTTTCACGTCAAACGCGAAGTCGAGCATATCGCGTTCGAGCTCGTTCATCGGGGCCAGCTTTTCCAGCCAGCCGTTTTCGACATAAACATGACAAGTGGCGCACGCACAGGCGCCACCGCAATCGCCATCGATTCCAGGGATAGTATAGCGAACCGCCCCCTCCATGACCGACAGGCCATCGGGGACGTCCACCACATGCTCCGTTCCCTCATGTTCGATGAATTTGATTTTGGTCATCTGGGCATGTGCTTACGAGAATCGAAACTGGTCCTTCGCTGATCCAGATCAATATTCGGAACTATCCGAAAGGCATGCTGCGACTTGATATAGATCAAGGATCACGGCGACTGCGCAGGGCAGAGTGTGGCTCAAAACCACCGAGCGATTCAGCTTGTTCTTGAGGGACAGCATGCAGCCAGTTTTAGGCCAGCCAAGAGCGCGTTTAGACCTGTTTGCCGTACCGGCTCTCCTGTTTTTCTTTCTATTTCTTGCATTCGTAGTTGCGGCCCGGACGAGTGACCCGCTCATGTCTATTCAGGCGTGGACCTTCATGGCCGGGGTCGCTGGGGTAATCATCTGGCTTGTGAAGCGGTATGGCGACGGCATCCCGGCCGACGATTTATCGGTTTACGCTAACGACGTCATAAAGGCGGGGGTGCTTGCCTCCATGCTCTGGGGCATTGCCGGCATGCTGGTGGGCGTGATCATCGCGCTTCAGCTCGCTTTTCCGTCGCTGTTTTACTTTCCGGAATTACCTTTCACCAGTTTCGGGCGCTTGCGTCCGCTTCACACGTCGGCGGTTATTTTTGCTTTTGGTGGCAATGTTTTGATCGCGACATCGTTCTATGTCGTTCAAAGGACCTGCCACGCGCGGCTCGCCGGCGGGCTTTGGCCATGGTTTGTGTTTTGGGGCTATCAGATTTTTATTCTGGTGGCCGGTACAGGCTATCTGCTTGGCGTCAGCCAGGGCCGTGAATATGCGGAACCCGAGTGGTATGCCGATCTCTGGCTGACGTTGGTCTGGGTTGTCTATTTGTTGGTCTTTTTGGGGACGCTCTCGAAGCGAAAGGAACCCCATATCTATGTGGCCAACTGGTTCTA
>JANOFD010000025.1:0-2461 GCA_031413455.1 Rhodobiaceae bacterium | reverse complement strand
ACCGCGTCCGCCATGTCGTCATGGGACATCTTCAATCGGGCAAGAATGATACCCCCGTTGTTTGCACGTTTTGAATCAATCACACAGACAGTCGAGCCGCGCTTCTGAAGGCGCAGAAGCTGCGCACGCTGATCGCGCGCGATTTCGACGAGGCGTACAAAAAGTGCGACGTGCTGTTGACGCCCACGGCGCCGGGGCCGGCGTTCGGTATCGGTGAGAAAAGCGACGATCCGATTGCCATGTATCTCAACGACGTGTTCACGGTGACGGTGAACCTCGCGGGGCTTCCGGGCATTTCGGTGCCGGCGGGGTTGAACAGCGAAGGGCTGCCGTTGGGCTTACAGCTGATCGGCAAAGCGTTCGACGAGGCGACACTGTTCCGCGCGGGCGAGGTGATCGAGAAGGCCGCGGGGGTTATTCCGCGGCCGCAAGCTTGGTGGGAGGTTAGATCGTCATGAACACTGCATTCGTTACTTCGCGGACCGAGACTGGGCCCTTGCTCGACGGCGCCACTGGCAAGTGGGAAGTCGTCATTGGCTTGGAAGTGCATGCCCAGGTGCTTTCGAAGGCAAAATTGTTCTCGGGGGCGTCGGCGGAATTCGGTGCCGAGCCCAATGCGCATGTCAGCTTTGTCGATGCGGCGCTGCCGGGGATGTTGCCGGTCATCAATCGCTATTGCGTCGAGCAGGCGGTGAGGACGGGGCTTGGACTCAAGGCGAAGATCAACAAGAGGTCGACGTTCGACCGGAAGAATTATTTCTATCCCGATCTGCCGGCGGGCTATCAGATCTCGCAGTACAAACAGCCAATCGTCGGCGAGGGCGTCGTGATTGTCGATATGCCGGGCGGCAAGTCGTTTTCGGTGGAGATCGAGCGGCTGCATCTGGAGCAGGACGCGGGCAAGTCGTTGCACGATCAGCATCCGGATCAGTCGTTCGTCGATTTGAATCGCTCGGGCGTCGCCTTGATGGAGATCGTGTCGCGGCCCGACATTCGCTCGTCCGAGGAGGCGGCGGCCTATTTGAAAAAGCTGCGCGCCATTCTGCGCTATCTGGGAACGTGCGACGGCAATATGGACGAAGGCTCGATGCGGGCGGACGTGAACGTGTCGGTGCGCAAGGTGGGCGGCGAATTGGGGACACGTTGTGAAATCAAGAACGTGAACTCGATGCGCTTCGTGGCGGCGGCGGTGGAATACGAGGCGCGGCGCCAGATCGATGTCATCGAAGGCGGTGGTACGATCAAGCAGGAGACGCGGCTTTACGATTCCAAGAAGAATGAAACGCGCTCGATGCGCTCCAAAGAGGAGGCGCACGACTATCGCTATTTCCCGGACCCTGATTTGTTGCCGCTTGAGTTTGATGACGCGTTGGTGGCGCGGATCAAGGCCTCGTTGCCGGAACTGCCCGACGACAAGAAAGAACGGTTCATGCGGGACTATGGGCTTGGCTTGTACGATGCGGGCGTACTGGTCGCGGAGCGTGAGAGCGCTGCGTTCTTTGAAGATGTGGCCAAGGGGCGCGATGCGAAGCTTGCCGCGAACTGGGTAATCAATGAATTGTTTGGGCGGCTGAACAAGCAGGATCTGGAGATCGGCAAGAGTCCGATCTCGGCGGAGGCGATGGGCAGCATTGTTTCGATGATCAGCGACAACACGATCTCGGGCAAGATCGCCAAGGACGTATTCGAGATTGCGTGGAGCGAAGGTGGCGACCCGCGGGAGATCGTCGAGAAGCGGGGCTTGCGCCAGGTGACGGATACGGGCGCGATTGAGGCGGCGGTCGATCAGGTGATCGCGGCCAATCCGCAGAAGGTCGAGCAGGTGAAAGCCAAGCCGTCGATGCTGGGCTGGTTTGTGGGCCAGGTGATGGTGGCCACGGGCGGCAAGGCCAATCCGCAAGCGGTCAACGAGGTGTTGAAGAAGAAGTTGGGGATTTGATGGTGTCCCCTCAACCTGATCGTTCTTTCCAAGGCCTGATCCTGACGCTGCAGCATTACTGGGCTGAGCGGGGTTGCGTGCTGCTGCAGCCTTATGACATGGAGATGGGTGCGGGTACGTTTCATCCGGCGACGACCTTGCGGGCGCTGGGTCCCAAGCCGTGGAAGGCCGCCTACGTACAGCCGTGCCGGCGGCCGAAGGATGGGCGCTATGGCGACAACCCGAACCGCTTTCAGCGCTATTATCAGTTCCAGGTGATCCTGAAGCCGTCGCCCGATGACGTGATCGAGCTTTATTTGGGATCACTGAAGGCGCTCGGCATTTCATCGGATGAGCATGACATCCGCTTTGTGGAAGACGACTGGGAATCGCCGACGCTGGGCGCTTGGGGGCTGGGCTGGGAGGTTTGGTGCGACGGCATGGAGGTGACGCAGTTCACCTATTTCCAGCAGGTTGGTGGGATTGATTGCCGCCCGGTGTCGGCCGAGATTACCTATGGTCTCGAGCGGTTGGCGATGTATG
>JANOFD010000024.1:0-3038 GCA_031413455.1 Rhodobiaceae bacterium | reverse complement strand
GTACGTCCCGCCAAGTTGCCAATCTGCCAGTCAACACAATCTTTGCCGCACGGCCTTGACCTCACCCCGTGCCATTCTTGACAAGACGGCACCTCATGACCAGCACCCTTCCCATCACCGCGGCACTGCCCGAGCTTAAAGCAGCGCTCACCTGCCGCCGTTCAGCCGTGCTTGAAGCACCGCCGGGTGCAGGCAAAACCACGCTCGTGCCACTGGCACTTTTAGACGAGCCTTGGATGCGCGGCAAAAAAATCCTGATGCTTGAGCCGCGCCGCATTGCCGCCCGCGCCGCCGCAGCCCGCATGGCCGAGCTGCTGAACGAAAAAGCAGGCGAAACCGTCGGCTACCGCGTGCGCCAGGACAGCCGCATCGGCCGGAAAACCCGCATCGAAGTCCTGACCGAAGCCCTGCTCACCCGCCGCCTGCAAAGCGATCCCGAACTTAAAGACGTGGCCCTCGTCATCTTCGATGAGTTCCACGAGCGTAGCCTCAACGCTGATTTGGGTTTGGCACTCGCACTGGAAACCCAATCAGCCCTCAACGACGATCTCAAAATTCTTGTCATGTCGGCGACCTTGGACGGCGCGCGCGTCGCCAAACTGCTGAATAACGCGCCCTCCGTGCGCAGCGAGGGCCGCCTCTTCCCCATCGAAACTCACTATGTCCCGCTCCACGCCAGCGCCCGCCTAGACCAGCACGCAACCAACGCAATTCTCCGCGCCCTCGACGAAACCGCTGGCGGCATCCTGGTGTTCTTGCCCGGCGAAGGCGAAATCCGCTCGGTAGAGCGCCTGCTCTCGGCGCAGGATTTAAACGGCGCCATCATGTCCCCACTCTACGGCGCCCTCGCCCCCGAAGTGCAAGACCGCGCCATCCGCCCGCGGCCTGATGGCAAACGCAAAATCGTCCTTGCCACCGCCATCGCCGAAACCAGCCTGACCATCGAAGACGTCCGCATTGTCATCGACTGTGGCCTGCAACGCCTCGCGCGCTACAACCCGGCGACCGGCATGACCCAACTCGTCACCAGCAGGGTCTCCCTCGCTTCCGCCGATCAGCGCCGCGGCAGAGCCGGCCGTGTGGCGCCGGGCATTTGCTATCGCCTCTGGGACGAAGCCGAAACCCGTAGCCTCGCGCCTTACACGCCGCCCGAAATCCTCACCAGCGACCTCGCCCCTTTTGCACTTGAACTGGCCGGTTGGGGCGAGCGCGATGCCAGCCGCCTACGATTTCTGGATAGCCCGCCATCCGGCACCTTCGCCGAAGCCCAGGAACTCCTGCGCGAACTCGACGCCATCGACGCCACCAACACTATCACCCCGCACGGCCGCGCCTGCCTGGGCTTTGGCGCCCATCCGCGTCTCGCCCACATGATGCTCCGCGCCCGTGATGCTTCGGCTTGTGCCCTCGCTGCGATCCTGGGCGAACGCGACATCATCCGCAGCCGCGACGCCGATCTACGCACACGGCTGGAGATCTTCGCCGACTTGTCCGCCGAAGCCTTGGCGAAGGCGGACCGCAGCGCACTCGCCCGCGCCCGCGAGCAAGCCCGATCATGGCGCCGCGCCCTCAATGTCAACGACAATCACATCGACGCAAATGCCGCCGGACGCCTGACCGCCCTCGCGTACCCCGAACGCATCGCCAAGCGTCGCGGCCCCGGCAGTTTCCGCCTCGCCAACGGACGTGGCGCAACGATCCCGCAAACCGATCCGCTCGCCGCCCAAGACTATCTCGCCATCGCCGCACTCGATGGCGCCGGCGCCAACGCTCGAGTCCACCAGGCAGCTCCCCTCCTCCTTGCCGACATCGAAGAACTTTTCGCCGCCCATTTCGAAAACCATCAAATCGTCGAATGGAGTTCGCGCGAAAATGCCGTGAGCGCCCGCGAAGAACGCAAACTCTACGCCCTCACGCTCAGCGATCGCCCGCTCAAAAAACCCGATCCCTCAAAAATCGCCGCCGCAGTGATCGCCGGCATTCGCGAACTGGGACTTGGCGCCTTGCCTTGGACACCCGAACTCGAAACTCTGCGCGCCCGCGTAAATTTCCTGGCCCGCATCGAGCCCAACGCCGCATGGCCCGGCCTGACGGACACCACATTGCTCGCCACGCTCGAACGCTGGCTGCAACCTTTCTTGGGGGCCGTCACCCGTGCGAGTGATTTTCAACGACTCGATCTCGAAGCGGCATTGAACGCTCTCTTCGATTGGGAGACGAAAAAACGCCTCGACGCGATGGCGCCAACGCACGTCACCGTCCCTTCAGGTTCGCATATCAGAATCGACTACAGCACGGATGCGCCGTTCCTCGCCGTTCGTTTGCAGGAAATGTTTGGCCTCGCCGACACGCCCGCAATCGCCGGCGGCCGCATCGCCCTGACGCTGCACCTTCTCTCGCCCGCCCGCCGCCCGGTTCAAGTCACGCGCGATTTGAAAAGCTTTTGGACCAATGGCTATCCGGAGGTAAAGCGCGACCTCAAAGGCCGCTATCCCAAACACCACTGGCCCGACGATCCCTGGACCGCAATCCCCACCGCCCGCGCCAAACCGCGCGGGACTTGAAGCCGGCGAAACGCTTTTTTTACCGTGTTGCCTGTCACCATTTTAAGTGGTCAACGCCAATACTGCGCAGTACTCAACGGCGATCAAAAGGACGCCAGATGCAATTGCCTGCGCTCGCGGCCGGCCTCCCCGAAAAGCCTGAAGGCGGCGACTTGAGTGGTCAATGTCTCGACGGCGCCAACCTGTCTGGACGCTTGATTGCAAGCGCCAGATTTGACGGCGCCTCACTCAGACGCGCCATCCTGACCGGCGCCGAGTTTCGCGACTGCACGTTTGTCGGCGCCTCCCTCGACGAGGCAGTAATGCACCACACCTTATTTGAGAACTGCGATTTCTCACAGGCAAATGTCACCAATGCCAATCTCCGGCAAGCTGTGTTTCGCGCCGTGACGGTTCTGAGTCACAGCCGGAAAACATCCACGCTCGGGCATGCGAAAGCAACCTTTGATGGCGCAACACTCGATGGCTCAAGCT
>JANOFD010000023.1:0-1776 GCA_031413455.1 Rhodobiaceae bacterium | reverse complement strand
CCTCGTCGCTCCCTTCGGGCGCGGGCGGTAGCATTCGGTGCGAGAACGTTTGGATCAGCGCCACCACCTGTTTCAGTTCTTCGTTGGTCAGCGGCATTTGAGCGACAAGTTCCAACGTCATCGACGGCCGCGAAATGCGCGGCATGATCGACAAGGGACACCTTTACCTCGCCATGCCGCCGCTCTATCGCCTGACCCACGGCAGCAAATCCTTCTACGCCCGCGACGACGCCCACAAAGATCAAATCATCAAAACCGAGTTCAAGGCCAACGCCAAAATCGAAATCAGCCGCTTCAAGGGCCTGGGCGAAATGATGCCCGCCCAACTCAAAGAAACGACAATGAAGGTCGGCTCCCGCATCCTCCTCAAAGTCATAGTCGCCGACGACGACCGCGAAGAAACCGACGACCTTGTCGAGCGCCTGATGGGCAAAAAACCCGAACTGCGCTTCCAATACATTCAGGAACACGCCCAGTTCGCTAAAGACATTGACGTGTAAAACGCGCTCTAATTTGGGGAGGGGGGGAGTACTCCCCCTACCTACCCCTCTTTTTGCATGCAAAGCTTGCAATAAGCCCCTGGATTAACCGTCCTCGTCGCAGAAAATCGATTCGCCCCATCAAAAACTGCGTCAGCCCGACGCATGATTTTTCTTCTGCGAAACACCCCACCGTCGTCATGACCGGGCACTTGACCCGGCCACCCAGCCGTCGCGAGTCCACGCGACGAAAAAACGACAGCCAGCGTGCCCGCACATCCGCACCAGTCGAAAGATAAAGAAGTGAACTTGACTCGAATGTTGCAGTTTGCTGACCCAAACGTTTTTTTACTTCTCCATCGCCGACCGTTTAGCCCTTCTCCCGCAAGAGACGCACGAAAGGTGAATTAAGCGGCCTTCCCTAAATGCTCCCACAAAGCCTGAAAGGAGTCAAGAACAAATATAGTACGTACTGGTCGCGACCTTATATCCGCGCGCTCTCAGGTTCGGTTTGCCGGGTCGCGGCATTCGCCCAACTCAAAATCCCTATGCGGGTCGCCAGACGCGATACTCCACAGCGTTGCCCGGCAGAGCGCGGCCTTCTCCAATGAAGAAGGTCGTGTTGAGCCAAAGGTACCGCGCGTCTCCCGTCTCAAATCTGGGGTTCGTATAGAAATATTGATCGGTGAACTCGGTCCCCAACCCTTTGCCAATCGCATTTTGCACGGCCGCATTCATTTCAAGCAGGCCGAGATACTGAACATATAGAAATGCACCGTCGTGGGTCTCGATCTGTGCGCGGACATCGACCCGCAGATAACCGTCCGGTCCGATCAGCGCCCATTCACCGCCTCCGCGAACGGCTCCGCGCAAGCGGTCGCCAACCACTTCGCCACCGCCGATTTCGTAATACATCCTCGTGCCGATCGGACCTGCTCCAATCGGGAGCGGTGGCTTGAGAGTCGCTCTGAACGTGAACTCATGCACCAGTTCCATTTCGCTTTCTCCTTGGGATTCCTGTGTTACCAATACCAATTTTGAATTGTACGTGCCGCACTCGTCGCAGAACTTCGCGCGATGCCGGATATCTCAGTTGCAAGAGGGGCAATTCATCGCCTCATGCGCCAGCAAGTTTGGTCTTCATGCAATCTGCAAACGTTGCAGCTTTGCGCCTTGTGGCTTGATGCGGGCGAGGTCGTATTGCACTTGCTGCACCAGCCAGCTTTCGGCGCTGCCGCCGAACACCTGTTCCAGGCGCACGGCCATTTCGGGCGAAATGCCGCGCTTGCCGTTGACC
>JANOFD010000022.1:0-1169 GCA_031413455.1 Rhodobiaceae bacterium | reverse complement strand
GCACGACGCGCGTCTCGATCTGAAGGATGGTGCGGCGACGATCACGGGCCTAGATAGCCGCGCAGCCGTTTTCGTCAACGGCGTTCGGGTGAAGACGAAGCTGCTGGCCGATATCGACGCCTATGCGCGGAAGAAGGATCCCCGCGTGCGCCAGGTGTCGTGTTCGCTTTACGGCGAATGGCAGGCTGTTGAGATCATGCGCCCGGACGGGATGACGGTGCGCGATGTGCGGCCCCTGGTTCGGTTGAACGTGTCAATTGTCGCGGGTGAAGGCGACCGCCAGGAATCGGGCTCGCATGGGATGGGTGGACGAACGTCGCTTGATTTCTATCTGAAGCCTGAGACCTGGCAGGGTGCTGTTGATGAGGCGTTGCGGGGGGCGCTGGTCAATTTACAGTCGGTTCCCGCACCTGCAGGTGTGATGCAGGTCGTGCTGGGGCCGGGGTGGCCCGGCATTCTGCTGCACGAGGCAATCGGGCATGGGCTCGAGGGCGATTTCAACCGCAAGAAGACGAGTGCGTTTTCCGGTCTGCTGGGCGAGCGGGTGGCGTCGCCCGGCGTGACCGTTGTCGATGACGGCACGATGGAGTCGCGGCGTGGATCGTTGTCCGTTGATGATGAGGGGACACCGACCGGTCGCACGGTGCTGATCGAGGATGGAATCCTGAAGGGTTATTTGCAAGACCGGCAGAACGCGCGGCTGATGGGGATGAGGGCCACGGGCAATGGGCGGCGGCAGTCTTATAGCAGCGCGATCATGCCGCGGATGACGAACACGTTCATGATGGCGGGCGCGCACGATCCGGCCGAAATTCTGTCGAGTGTGAAGAATGGTTTGTATGCCGTCAATTTCGGTGGCGGCCAGGTCGATATTACCAACGGCAAGTTCGTGTTCTCCTGCACCGAGGCCTATCGCATCGAGAACGGCAAAGCCGGAGCGCCGGTCAAGGGTGCGACGCTGATCGGCAACGGGCCAGATGCGCTGACGCGGGTGAAGATGATCGGCAACGATCTGAAACTCGACACCGGTGTGGGCACCTGCGGCAAGAACGGGCAGAGTGTGCCGGTGGGCGTGAACCGGAGCCGCATTCAGACGGTCGTGGCGGTGGTGCTGACTTCAAACCTGCGTCTGGTCGAGGCTCCGGGAAACGTTCTGATCCCCGCGCACG
>JANOFD010000021.1:0-2896 GCA_031413455.1 Rhodobiaceae bacterium | reverse complement strand
TCTCCAATACAAAAAGCGATGTCACCCCGTGCGCGATGCGGCGCTCTTGTGCCGCTTCGCAGACAGCGGGACCCACCCGGGTGCAGCTTCACCTCGAAAAATCAGTGCATGGTTCCACAAGGGCTTTGCCCCGCACCTCGTATGGGGCCTCGTGCGTGAGTCCAGCATCCTTCATGCAGCGCCGCAGACACCGGGCCCAAACGGGGTTCAGTGCCGCCGCTTTTTTTCTTGCGTTGAGCCCGGGTGGGTCCCGCACCAGCGCAGCAGCACGAAGAGTGCTGCTGCGCGCGCGGGATGACATCGATTGTTGTATTGGAGAAGTGTGCATGCGGTAGCCGCAAGCGGGGGAAGTCCCTGCGCGGCACTTGTGGCTCGCAGGGGATGGGGGAGCGGCGCCCAAATTCTCGTCTTTGATTACAGTGACATCAGTTGCGCGGTTCGCAACCCCGCCAGGGTCGCGATCGAACCTCCTGATGACCAAACCTGAAACGCCTCAGGCCTTGCGCACGTGCCGACTCATGGCGATCTCGTCAAGATCGGCTTGGACCTTCCGCGCGTACTCCACTCGGTCGCGTTGCGCATCTGTATCGGCGATGATCTCGTACTTCTTGAGCTCGCGGTAGGCGTTTTGCAACTCTTCCGTCACGGTTGCAGCCTGCTTCTCGACTTCGTCGACCGAACGCTGGATGTTTTCGCGCCGTGCAATGACCGAGCGTGCAAATGTTGGATAGGCGAGCCGCCCCAGATCGCTTTGCAGAGAGCGCCGCTGCTCGTCCTTCACCATCGTTTCCAGGTCCGCCATTTTCTTGGTCAGATCCGCGCGCATGTCATCAAGCGACTTCAAACGCTTGCGGATTTCATCGACACGAAAACGATTGAGTCTGATCAGTGCTTCACGCGATTTCATAGTTACCCCCTACCTTCTCTTGTTTTAACTTCCGCCATTCAAAATTGAGGCGAGTTGCTGATACCCCGTACCAAGCTCGCCACGTTCGCCTTTGCCTTGACTTAGAAACGCTTCCAGCTTGGGATAAAGTTTGATCGCACTATCGACCTCGGGGTCTGAACCGGCGCGATAAGCGCCCAAGCGGATCAACTCACCCATATTGTCGTAGACCGCGAGCACCCGCCGCGCTTCATTCACCAACGCCTGCTCGTCCGGTGCATTGCAGCCCGGCATCGTTCGCGACAGCGACCGCAAGACATTCACAGCCGGATAGCGCCCGCGTTCGGCAATCGAGCGGTCGAGCACCACATGTCCATCGAGAATGCCGCGCACAGCGTCCGCCACGGGTTCATTGTGATCATCGCCCTCGACAAGAACTGTGAACAGACCTGTAATTGAACCCGATCCCTGCACCCCAGGCCCCGCCCGCTCGAGCAAACGCGGCAACTCCGCAAACACTGACGGCGTATAACCCTTCGTCGCCGGCGGTTCGCCGCTGGCCAGTCCAATCTCGCGCTGCGCCATCGCAAAGCGTGTGACGGAATCCATTAAACACAGCACCTGCAGACCCTGGTCGCGGAAATACTCCGCCGTCGTCATCGTCAATTGGGCAGACTGGCGGCGCATCAGCGCGCTTTCGTCAGATGTAGCAACGATCACCACACTGCGGGCCAAACCCTCAGGGCCCAAATCGTCTTCGATGAACTCTTGCACTTCGCGGCCGCGTTCACCGACCAGGCCGATGACAATCACATCCGCCGACGTGTAACGCGCGATCATCGACAGCAGCACCGACTTGCCGACGCCGGATCCTGCAAAAATGCCAAGCCGTTGCCCGCGGCACACGGTTGTAAATGTATTGAGCGCTTTCACACCAAGATCAATCTTGGCGCCCACGCGCGCCCGCATGTGTGCGGGCGGCGGCGAATTCTTCAGCCGGTAGCTCTTGAGCCCCCGCGCCAATGCCCCCTGCCCGTCAATGGGATCACCGAAAGCGTTGATCACCCGGCCCAGCCATGCAGGGCTTGGCAACACTTCGCCGGAATGTGCCTGCACAAACGCCTTGCAGCCCATCCGCACGCCATCCAGCTCACCGAAAGGCATCGTCAGCGCCCGTCCATTGCGAAACCCCACAACCTCGGCAGCAACGTGCCGCTCGTTGGGCGCTTCGATCAAAAGCCGCGTCCCGATTCCCATCGGATCCATGGTGCCGGCGATCTCAACCAGCAGCCCATTCACGCCCGTTACCCGTCCATAGGAACGGGAGCGTTGCGTTTCATCGACTGCAGAGATCAGAGCGCGCATGAGTTAGTCCGTCTAAACTACGGACAAGTATGGCTTCATTCGGCTTAAGGTTGCCCTAAGGTGTAACTGATGCGCGAAAGCGTCATCAATTCGACAAATTGCATCGATGGCGTTTACGTTTCTCTCTTCACGCTTAAGCTTCGTTAAGTATTACCAATTAGATTCGTTGGTGAATAAACCAACAAAGGGCACCGGTTGTAGCCGGGCTGCGAGGGGAGAGTTAAAGCATGCGAGTTCTCTTGATCGAGGACGATAGCGCCATGGCGCAGAGCATCGAACTGATGCTCAAGTCCGAAGGATTCAACGTCTACACCACCGATCTTGGCGAAGAAGGTGTCGACCTGGGTAAGCTCTACGACTACGACATCATCATTCTCGACCTTCAATTGCCCGACATGTCCGGGTTCGACGTCTTAAAGCAGTTGCGCGTCAACAAAATCGCAACCCCAATTCTCATTCTCTCTGGCTCTACCCAGATCGAGAACAAGGTCAAGGGTCTGGGCTTCGGCGCCGACGACTACATGACCAAGCCTTTCCACAAAGACGAACTGATCGCGCGCGTTCACGCCGTTGTCCGCCGCTCGAAGGGTCATTCGCAATCGGTCATCCAAACCGGCAGGCTTACCGTCAATCTCGACACCAAAA
>JANOFD010000020.1:0-3597 GCA_031413455.1 Rhodobiaceae bacterium | reverse complement strand
GATCAATCACGGTCTGCCGGAGAATGTGTCGTTGGTGTCGAACTATAAAGACCAGACAATGGAGTTCTACGCCTACACGGACATCAAGGCGGGGGACGAGCTGGTCTACGACTATGGCCACGATGCGGAGGAATTGACCGGGTACTACGGCATCCCGGCGCGGGCGGTTGCGGCGGCGTAGGCGTCAGTCGTCCTTGTCTGTTTCCTTTTCGAGCCTGCCGAAGAAGCGGTGGTCGACGCGCGCACCGACGCTGAGCAATAGTAACACCAGCACGGTGCCGATGATGGCGACGAACCATTCGCCGAGCCCGCAGACTACGCCAATCACCGCCGTCACCCAAACCGAGGCTGCGGTGTTTAGGCGGTGAACATTGCCCGTTTCATCGCGCATGATGACGCCTGCGCCCAGGAACCCAACGCCTGCCAAGACACCTTGAATGACCCGGCTGATGGCGTCGGCCGGAAATTGCGTGCTGCCACCGACACCGAGGACTGAAACAGTAGCGATGGCGGCGCCCAAGGCGACCAAGCCCAGCATACGCAAGCCTGCTGGTTTGCCGTGCATGTCACGGTTGAGACCAATTGCGCCACCGATGACGGTCGCGGCGGTCAATCGAAGCGCAAGATCGGCGAGTTGGCTTATGTCGGTCATCTGGAGCCCCACTATTTCTATGCTGCGTTTGCTCAGTATACGGATTTTGAAGGTCAGCGCTTGCGAATTGGTTCAATCGTTAACAAGGCTCACGTTGCGCTTGCATGCAATCAGTGAGATTCTTGGCGAATCACCGTCGCTTGAGGGGAGTTAAGCGTCATGGCCGAACCAGCAGCGCAAGGCGTCAAATACGAGAAAGTTGGAGCCGAGTATTTCGAGCAGCGCAAGTTGCGCCGTTATGCGGGCGTGTTTTCGCTGTGGGCCTTAGGGGTCGGGGCAGTCATTTCGGGGCATTTTTCAGGATGGAATTTCGGGCTTGCCTTTGGCTGGGGCTCGATGTTTGCCGCGACCGTGATCATCACGATCATGTATTTGGGGCTGACCTATTCGTTGGCGGAAATGTCGCCAGCCCTGCCGCATACGGGTGGAGCATATTCCTTTGCACGCTCCGCGATGGGGCCGTGGGGCGGCTTTGTGACAGGCGTGGCGGAAAACATTGAGTATGTGCTGACGCCGGCGGTCGTCGTCTATTTCATCGGCTCGTATATGAGCGCAATCCTGGAAACCGGACCTGAGCTGCAGCCGCTCTACTGGATATTGGGTTATGCGATATTCGTCGGCGCCAATCTTTTCGGAGTTGAGCTGTCGTTCCGGGTGACAATGTTTGTGACGCTGTTGGCGCTGGCGTGCCTTGCGTTCTTTTACATCAGTGCGCTGCCCAACATTGATTTTACGCGCAATGCGATGAATGTTGGTGTCGGGCCGGATGGCGCACTTATTCATTTGCCGGAAGGCGGTGGGCCATGGTTCCCGGACGGGGTGCATGGGGTGCTGGCGGCGCTGCCGTTTGCCGTGTGGCTTTATCTGGCGATCGAGCAGTTGCCGCTGGCGTCGGAAGAATCGCGCGACCCGCGCAAGGACATGCCGAAGGGAATTTTGTTTGGCATGCTGACGTTGACGATCAGTGCATTTGCAATGTTGACACTCAACTCCAGTTTGGCGCCGGGTTCGTGGGGTCTCAAGGCGTCGGGCGAGCCGTTGCTGGAGGGATTCCGGACTCTGTTTGGCACTGATCTTGCCAAGATCCTGGCGCTCATTGCCATCGCCGGACTGGTTGCAAGTTTTCACGCGATCATTTTTGCCTATGGGCGCCAGATCTATTCCCTGTCACGGGCTGGATATTTTCCACGGTTCCTTTCGATCACACATGGGTCGCACCAGACGCCGCAAGTGGCGTTGATTGCGGGCACGATCGTGGGTCTTGGTGTGATGCTGTTGATCTGGTTTATCTGGGGGCAAGAAAAAGGCGGTGCCTTCATCGGGGCGGCGCTGCTCAATATGGCGGTGTTTGGTGCGATGATTTCGTATGTGATGCAGGCGATATCGTTCATTTTGCTGCGCAGTGAGATGCCAAATATCGAGCGGCCCTATCGAAGTCCGCTTGGGGTGCCCGGCGCACTGGTGACGCTGGCGATTGCCATCGTGACGATCTGGTTCCAAGTGACTGATCCGGCCTTCAGGGATCCTGTGCTTTTGACCGCCGCCTATTATGGCTTGATGATCGTGTATTTCGCGGTTTTCGGGCGAACGCAACTTGTGCTTTCGCCGGAGGAAGAGTTCGCGATGTCCAAGGGCAAGGCCGACTACAAAACCCACTAAATCCACTGGTGGACGGATGAATTTGGGAGGTTGCGCTTCGGCGCGGCCTCCTTTCTATTTCGGGGCTCAACAATTGAGCGCGTCGCCCATGGATCCCCGCCAGGTTAAAACTGCTGCTGACGCCCGTGCCATCGTGGAGGCGCGCAAACTTTCGCATGTGAAGGTCGGTGTTTTCGACACGGATGGCATCTTGCGCGGCAAGTATATGGCGCGCGACAAGTTTTTCTCGGCGCTCGACAAAGGATTTGGTTTTTGCGACGTCGTGCTGGGCTGGGATTCGAACGACCAGCTTTATGACAACGTGAAATTGACGGGTTGGCACACCGCCTATCCCGACGCCAACGTGCGGGTGCTGCCGGCCACTTGCCGTTCTGTGCCGTTCGAAGGCGAAATGCTGTTGTTTCTGGGCGAGTTTGAGGGAGCGGCTGAAGCGTGTTGTCCGCGCGGGGTGATGCGGCGGATTGTTGAGCGCGCTTCGGATATGGGTTTTGCGGTGCAGGCGTCGGCGGAGTTTGAGTTTTTCGTCTTTGATGAAACACCGCATTCGGTGCGCGAGAAAAATTATCGAAACTTGAAAAATATCACGCCGGGGTATTTCGGTTATTCGATGCTGAGATCGTCGGTGCATTCGGATTTCTATCAGGACCTGATGAGGCTCGGGACCGAGATGGATTTTCCGATCGAGGGCTTGCACACTGAAACGGGGCCGGGAGTTCTTGAAGCCGCGCTAGTGTACTGCGAGGCGTTGGCGGCCGCCGATCGTGCGGCGTTGTTCAAGACATTTTGCAAGGTGCTTGCCCAGCGGCGCGGCTGGATGGCGACATTCATGGCAAAGTGGTCGGGGCAGTTACCGGGGCAGTCGGGTCACTTGCACATTTCGCTAGCCGATAAAAAGGGCAAGTCGGCCTTCTATGACGAGAAGGCGCCACACACGATGTCCGACACCATGCGCTGGTTCGTCGGCGGGCAACAGAAACTGATGCCAGAACTGTTGGCGATGATTGCGTGCACGGTCAATTCCTACACGCGACTGATACCGGGGTTCTGGGCGCCGACGGATGCGACATGGGGGGTTGAAAACCGGACTTGCGCGTTGCGCGTTATTCCGGGTTCGCCCAAGAGCCAACGCGTCGAGTACAGGATTGCGGCGGCCGACATCAATCCCTACATCGCGATGGCGTGTGCGCTAGGTTCGGGGTTGTGGGGGATTGAAAACAAGATCGAACCGGATGCGGCGATCGAAGGTAATGCTTACGAGAAGACGTTTCCCAAGAACCGTGCGCTGC
>JANOFD010000019.1:0-1824 GCA_031413455.1 Rhodobiaceae bacterium | reverse complement strand
TGCGGCGCGGCGCAGACATTTGAATCCGGCTTCGGGGCTTAGACCATCAATGGAGAGATATGCCACTGCCGATCCGCGGGGGACGGCGCGCAATGTAACCTCGGTCATGACAAAAAGAGTTCCGAATGATCCCGCCGCAAGCTTGGGCAGATCGTAACCGGTTACGTTCTTGACGACTTTTCCACCCGCCTTGAAACGTTCGCCCATGCCGTTGATGCCGGTGAAGCCAAGCAGGTGATCGCGGGCAGCGCCTGCAGAAAAGCGGCGGGGTCCACATATGCCGGCAGCGATCGTGCCGCCGATCGTTGCGGCGCCGCTGGTGCCACCCCAAAATTCAGCGAGGTCTCCTGGCTCAAACGCGAGGCACTGTCCGTGGCGCGCCAGCGTCTCTTCGATGTCCGCGAGTGGTGTCCCCGCACGCGCGGTGATGACCATTTCCTCCGGCTCATAAAGTGTGATGCCAGTCAGTCCGGCAAGATTGAGCACGTGCGGCGCGGTTGATTTCCGGCCGAGCTGAAGCTTTGTAGCATGACCTTCGATTGCGAGGGGCGCGTTTGACTCAAAGGCCTGACGAATAATTTCGGCGGTCTGCAACTCCGTGCCGGGATTGTAAACAGTCATAGTCTGGACAAATTGGGAAATGGCATTCGCCCGCCGTGCACATGCATGGCGCCGCCTTCGACACAGGCGGAGAGTGAGGGGAATACTTTGCCGGGGTTGAGCAGAGCGCCTGGATCAAAGGCGCATTTCACGCGTTCTTGCACAGCAAGATCGATGGGCGCGAACATGAGGGGCATGAGATCGCGCTTTTCGACGCCCACGCCGTGTTCGCCAGTCAGGACCCCTCCGACGTCAACGCAGAGTTTCAAAATTGCGGCACCGAATTCTTCGGCGCGTTCGAGATCACCGGGTTTCATCACATCGAACATAATGAGCGGATGAAGATTTCCATCGCCGGCGTGAAAGACGTTGGCGACGGGAAGGCCAAACTCCGTTGACATTTCGCCAATGCGCTTGAGAACTGCGGCTAACTCGCGACGCGGAATGGTGCCATCCATGCACAGCATGTCGGGCGCAATGCGTCCTGCGGCGGCGAATGCTGCCTTGCGGCCCGCCCAAATGCGATCGCGTTCGGCATCGGATGTACTTTTTTGACAAGAGAGGGCGCCGTTACGCAGCGCCACATTTTCGATTTCAACCGCCGTTGCGAGAACTTCGATGTCCACGCCATCAACTTCGGCGATGAGTATCGCGCCTGCAGCGGAGGGATAGCCTGGCGCCAAATGCGCCTCGATGGCATCCATCGCGAAGCGATCCATGATCTCCATCGCTGCTGGAATAATCCCGGCGGCGATAATCCCGGCGACGCAAGCTCCGGCCTGTTCGATTGTTGGAAAGGCGATCAAGAGCGCTTGGGCCGCCGGCGGTTTGGGCCGCAGCCGCACGGTGACTTCGGTGACGACGCCCAACAGACCTTCCGAGCCGGTGATCAGCCCCAAGAAATCAAGGCCGCCTGAATCGTGCGCTTTGCCACCGAAGCGAATTCTTGTACCGTCGATCAGCGCAAGTTCGACACCCATCAGGTTGTTCGTCGTCAGCCCGTATTTGAGACAGTGGATGCCGCCGGAGTTCTCGGCGACGTTGCCGCCGATTGTGCAGGCGATTTGGCTGGAGGGATCGGGTGCATAGTAGAACCCATCGGCCTCACAGGCGCGGGTGATTGCCAAATTGGTGACACCCGGTTCGACGACGGCGCAGCGGTTCTCAAGGTCGATCTCGAGAATTTTGTTCATGCGCGACAGGCCCAGAACGATGCCGTCGCCG
>JANOFD010000018.1:0-6041 GCA_031413455.1 Rhodobiaceae bacterium | reverse complement strand
GGTACTGGTGCCGCAGGCCTGTACCCGCGGATAAACCAGCAGATCGAGCCGGCTCAGTTCCGGTGTGGTCTGGCGCGCGTACCCGCTCAGGCCGAAGTTGGCCGAGCGGACTGTTTCCCCGATCGCCAGTACCAGCAGAGTCGGCTTGCGGCTGGCAGTTACTGAGACGACCCGGTGGGCGTCCAGGGCAACAAAACTATCGTGACGGGCGATTTCAATCACAACGTCATTTTTGACAGAGGTCGGAAGGGGAACCGAAGATTTGCAGCGGCGTTGGAGATGTTTGCCGACCTTGGACTTGCAAGTGTCTGGCATGCATCGAAGAACGAACCCCATGGAATTGAAACTTCCAAGAGCCTGTTCCATATGTATAACGAAACCAAAGCCTACCATATCGACTATGCGTTCGTTTCCAAGTCGCTGATGAGTTCGGTATCAGATGTTCGACTTGGCACTTATGCCGACTGGGTCAAAACGAAACTCAGTGACCATGTGCCATTGAGTGTGAAGTTTGATTTGTCTCAGTGACCAGAAGAACAGGTATTGCCAAAATCTTATCCGAGAGTTCCTGCACATGTGCGGACACAGGTGCGGACTATGTAGTGGCTAGACCCTTGAGCCACTCAGACGCAATTTCAAGTAACAAACTCAACCCGTGAGCAAAGGTCGGCAGCGCCACGAAGAACGCTGCTACAAAGCTAAACGCAAATACGTTCAACGCATTGCTCCGCAATTCGTCAAAACGTAGATTGAGACCCTCAAACTTTGCGTTCATCCACGTCTGCATGTGCTGTTGACGCTGCGGAGCTCCTTCCCAACGCTGAATCAGCTTTCTCTTAATGTCCCCAAACAAGAACAACACCGTGCCCGTGATAGCTGACTGGAAGAAGATATGGGGTCAGACACCAATTACACCGGCGGCTTGCAACGCGTCCACGCCGTCTTCCGCCAGCGTCAGCGCGGCGATAGACACGGCCAACATTGCCGCACGCATCATTGTGCCGGCGGTCGTCGCCCACAGCTCAACATTTCTCATTTTGGCCTCCCGGCGCGTCGCTTAAAGCCAGCAGCCGACAGCACGCGCCCAATTTGGGCAAAGCGCCAACCATTTCCGCTTCGCCGCATGATCGGCAATGTCCGGCATGGACCAACAAATCATAGCGGGCACAACGGCCAAACGGCAAGGTGCATCCAACCCGGGCGTTTATCCCGCTTGCTGCGATGCGGCAGGTTCTCGCACCATAGCCGACGCGCGACGATGCCTTCGACAATGAGCAATAAATTGCTTGCACTCAAGTGCAACGAATGATATGCGCTATTTCACTGCACTCAAGTGCAGCAAAATGCAACCACGGGAGGAGCCTTCAATGACAACAACAGCCAGCAATGCAGAAGCAGGACAAAGCCACTACGTGCTCGGCGAAACACTGCGCCCGATGTTGACCAATGCGATGGGCTCGGCGGTCGAGATTTTTGACACCAAGGGTCCTGCCGATGCCGGCCCGCCGCCGCACACCCACGCGTGGGAAGAAATCTATGTGGTCCTCTCCGGCGAATTGGACGTGACCGTCGACGGCAAGACCACGCGGCTCAAGCCGGGCGGTTTCGCCCACGTGCCCGCCAACACGCCGCATGGCTACCGCAACATCACGGACGCGCACTTCCTCACCATCGTTACCAAGGGCAACGCCGCGAAGTTCTTCAAACAGGTGTCGACCGAGGTCGAAATGAATCCGCCGGATATTGCCGGTGTCCTGCGCGTCGGCGCCAGCCATGGGATTACTTTCCTTCCATGAGTTCGGCGCGCCGCTATGTAAGTCCCAGGCGCGAGGCGCAGGCGGATGCCACCCGCCATGCTGTACTAGAGGCCTTCGCCGAACAGCTGTCTGAACCTGGACGAGACAAACTCTCGCCCAGCGAGGCAGCCGTTCGCGCCGGCGTTTCACTGCGCACGGTCCACTTCCACTTCCCCAACGAGGGCAGTCAGATCGCCGCGCTCGGCGAATGGTTCGACAATGTCCTTTATCCGCACGGCGTCACCCTCGTTACCGGACCGGACGACCTTCCGCGCTACTTTCGCGACATCCACGACATGGCGCTCAAACATCCTGTCAGCCGCGCGCTGGCGTCGGACAAAGGCGTGTGGCGAGAGATGCGCCAGCTCCGCCGCGCGAAGCGCCTCAACGCCATCCGCCGCGCCGTGAAGGCAATCGGTGCCCCGCCGCGCGCCACCACCGACGCCACCGCGATGCTGCTCAGCCTCTCCGGCGCCGACGCCTCCTGGCCGCTGCACGACCACGGCTTGCCGCTCGAACGCATTCCCGATGTGATCGCAAACACGGTTGACCTGATCGTCAGGCAGCTGCGTGCAAAGGCCAAGCGGTAGGGGCGAACGATGTCCGCATTGGGCCAGCGGTTGTATGAGAGTGGGGTCATGACGCGCCCGGTGTCTAAATATCTGGGGTCAAACACCAATTCCACCGCGCCGCGCGACAATGCTGACACTTCCGGCACCAACCGATACGATGCCCACGAGCGAATCTGGATCGAGCACACAATGAAATACTACTTGGTCGCCTACCCCAATTTGTCGGCGCAGGACCGGGCATGGATAGAGAGCTACCGGCGCCGGTACGATCTGCTCTATCGCGATGTCATCGAACCACATTTCACCCTGGTATTTGGCGGCGTGATGCTTTCCGAGGCCACGGTTGCCTCAGAAGCCGAACGCCTTCTCGACGGCGTCAAGCCGATCCAGTTTGAACTCGCTCTGGCAACGATCAACCCTATCCCACACAAAGTAGAAAGAAATGAATTTGCACCACCAAGGACACCAAGGGCTTGGTGCTTTGTCCTGGGTGCGAAGCTCCAATGCGAAGATTCCGAATGCGCGGCTCGCGCGCCGGAAATTCCGGGAGCATCTTATTTCTCTTGGTGTCCTTGGTGGTTTAAACTGTTCTTCTTTGCAGCCCGGACAGAAACGTCGGATAGATAAAGCACGCGCTCTAAACTCCCATCATCCCAGATCCCTGGCGCACACGAATGACATGCGCCGCGATTGCCGCCAGCGCCAGCGCCAATCCCGCCGCATCAAACCAGGGATCAGCATAGAACAGCGCCAGCCCGGCGGCGCCCGCCACCACACGCTCGCTCAGATTGGCCGCACGCCACATCCAGCCACCAAAGGCCGCAGCCAGCATTGTCACCGCCAGCACCGCCGTGACAAAAGTTTGCGCGATGCTGGCCGCATCTCCCATCAACAGCAAACCCACGCCGTCCGGCGACAGGCAAAACATGAACGGCACCAGGAACGCGGGCAAACAATATTTCCACGCCTGCATCATCGTCGCGAACGGCTCGCCGCGCGTAATCGCCGCCGCCGCAAAGGGCGCCAGCGCCGTCGGCGGCGAAACATCGGCCAGCACTGCATAGTAGAACAGGAACATATGCGCCGCCGCCTCCGGCACACCAACATCGCGCAACGCCGGCACCAGCATCACGGCGGCAATAATGTAAGACGCCGTCACCGGCACCGCCGTTCCCAGCACCCACATCGCCAGCGCCGCCAGCAGGATCGTGAAAAAAGCATTGCCGCCGCCGAAGTCCACGATCAGGCCCGAGATGTTGAGCCCAAGCCCCGTCAGCGTAATCACCGAGACGATGATCCCGGCGCACGCGCATGTCGCCGCAACCCCAACCACATTCTTCGCGCCGTCGATCAACGCGTGGAACATGCCAAGCGCAGCAGCGTCAACCGCACCTCCCTCGCGGCGCGCGCCAATCCACATCGCGCCCGAGAACGCCATCGCCGCCGCGATGCCCCAGAAAACCGCTGCCGAAAAGCGCTCCTCAACAAACCAGCCAATGACTGCAACACCGGCACCGACCGCAATCCCCGGCACCAGCACCAGCCGCGTCTCAGCCCTGACCATACTCAAGCCGAAGGTCAGCGCAATCGACCAAAACACCGCCATGAACGGGCTCATGTCGAATGCCAACAGAACCGCGATCGCGCCCAGCGAAATGAAATGATAGCCCGACACTTTGGTCAGCGCCCACACCGAGGCATCACTGGTCTTCACCGGCGTCACACCAAGACGGCGCGCATCGGCCTCCACCATCAACCAGCACGACAAATAATAAAGCAGCGTCGGCAGCGTCGCCATCACCAGCACATCGAGATAGCTGACCTGCAAATACTCGGCGATAATGAACGCCGCCGCACCCAACGTTGGCGGCGACAACAGCGCCCCGATCCCCGCCGCCGACAGCAAACCACCCGCGACATTTGCCGGATACCCTGAGCGCTTCAACATTGGCCACGCCAACGTCGCCAGCGTCACGGTCGTCGCCACTCCGCTGCCCGACACCGTGCCCAGAAGACACCCGGACGCAACCGTCGCGCGGCCCGGTGCCGATGCACTGGGACGCTTGCCAAACAACGCAAAGGCCCACTCGATAAAAAATGCGCCTGCCCCGCTTCGGGCCAGCACGGCGCCATAGATCGTGAACAACACGATGAACGTCGCCGCCACATCAAGCGGCGTTGAGAATATGCCTTCAAGCGTCAGATAATTCTGCCCCACAATCCGCGCCAGCGAATAGCCGCGATGATCAAGCGGTTCCGGCATGTAAGGCCCTGCCAGCGCGTATCCCAGGAAGACAACAGTAATCAGCGGCAACGCCAGTCCCGTAGTCCGCCGCGTCGCTTCCAGAATGCACGCGATCAAGCCGCAGCCCAGCCACACCTCAAGCTCAAGCGGCCGCGTCGCCCGCGTCTTCACGTCTTCGATGTGCGTTGCCAAATAGACCAACGCCGCGCAGGCGACGAGGGCCAAAACGATATCGACAATCCAAACGCGATCCCGGGATCGCGAGCGCTGCACGACCGGATAGAGCAAAAACGAAAGCGTCAGCACAAAACCCAAAAACGCCGCGCGATAGGTCGTGGTGCCGATCGAGTACTGCGTCCAATATAGCGCCAGCGCCGCCAGGGAGAATGCCAGCCCACCGGCAAGCCAAGCCATCGCGCCTGCAAGATTGCGGGTTGGTTGTTCGTCAGTCGAAGGCGAATTGTCGATGTTTGCGCTACTCACTTAAGCGTGCCGCGCGCCTTATAGAAAGCGGCCGCCGCCGGATGATACGCAATCGCCGTCTTGGCCGACGCCCGCGCCAGCGTCAGAATTCTTGCATCCGGATGAATTTTCTGCACTTCGCCCAGATTGTCGAAAATGCCTTTGAGAATTTTCTGAACCGTCTCAGCCTTCATGTCCGCACTCACAAACATGATATTCGACACGCCCACGCCCGGCACATCCGCAGGCGTTCCCGCATAGACGCTCTTTGGCAAGGTAAACGGGCGATAGAGATTGGGATGCTTGGCATTCAGCTTTCCCAGCAACGCACCGGTCGGCAGAAAAACAATCTTCGTGTTTCCCGTCGTCACCAGATCGGTGATCGCCGACGTCGGCAGCCCGCCGATCCAGAACAGCGCGTCGATCTTGCCGTCTTTCAGCGCCGCCACCGACTCGGCCACACTCAGATTGTCGCGCGTGATATCCTTGGCCGGGTTGAGCCCGGCAGCTTCAAGAATGCGATCGGCAATCGCCTCCGTGCTCGACCCCGCCGAGCCGACCGAAATGCGCTTGCCTTTCAGTTGCACCACCTGCGTGATCTTGGAATCGCCCCGCGCCACCACATGCACGAAGCTGTCATAGAGCACCGCCAACGCCGCAATCTTCTGTGGACCCGTATCCTTGTAAGCACCCAGACCCCGCGCGCCATCCAGCGCTGAATCGATGGTCGAGAACCCGATATCGGCATCACCCGCACCGACCAGCTTCACATTGTCGACTGACCCTCCCGTGACTTCCGCCGTCACCTGCAGCCCGGGCACGCGTTGCGTCAGCACCCGCGCCAGCCCCCCGCCATAGGGATAGTAAACCCCGCCCGTCCCACCCGTGGCAATCGACAGCCGGAGTTTCGCCGCCGCCAGCGCACCGCCTGCAGCAAGTGCTGCCATCACCACCAAAGCAATCGTC
>JANOFD010000017.1:0-7091 GCA_031413455.1 Rhodobiaceae bacterium | reverse complement strand
GACGCCGCAGCAGTCCATCCTGTGTTCTTTGAGGTTCCAGATATTTTGGTCAATGTCGCTTCAAGCGGCGGCAAGCCTGTGTTCCTGAAGCTCGCGGTTTCGCTTGAGCTGGAGGGCACCGATGAAACGGCTTCAGCGCATCTTGAACCGATTATGCCGCGCGTCGTCGATCAGCTTCAGACCTATCTGCGAGAGCTGCGGCTTGAGGACTTGAGCGGTTCGTCAGCGATGTTTCGCCTTAAGGAAGAGTTACTGCGGCGGGTGAACCTGGCGGCGGAGCCCGTCAAAGTGAAGAGCGTTTTGTTCCGCGAAATGATTATTCAGTAACTCACAGGTGGCTTATGAGCGGCGACGCTGACGACGTTAAGATGGAAGATGTGGAGCCAAAGCCTGACACGGCGGTGGTGGCGGGCGATGCTGCTACGGCGCCTGCTGCCAGCGCAGCGGAAGATGCGGCGGCGGCCGAGTGGGCTGCCATGGCTGATGAGAACGCGGAACCTGAGGCCGGAGCGACGGCGCGCGTTCTCAACCAAAACGAAATCGATTCTCTGCTTGGCTTTGACGGGGGAGCAGGCGGCGATCAGGATCGCACCGGCATTCAGGCGATCGTCAATTCGGCGCTGGTGTCTTATGAGCGTTTGCCGCTGCTTGAGATCGTCTTCGACCGCCTTGTGCGATTGCTGACAACAAGTTTGCGCAACTTCACATCCGACAATGTTGAAGTCAGTCTAGACAATATTTCTTCGATCCGGTTTGGCGACTATTTGAATTCCATCCCATTGCCCGCCATCTTGACCGTCTTTCGTGCTGAGGAATTGGACAATTACGGTCTGTTGACGGTCGATTCGAGTTTGATTTACTCAATCGTTGACGTGTTGCTCGGCGGGCGGCGTGGCACTGCGGCGATGCGCGTTGAAGGGCGTCCTTATACAACGATCGAGCGGACGCTGGTGCAACGCATGCTCGAGGTGGTGCTGCAGGATCTGGGTGTTGCCTTCGAGCCCGTGAGCCAAGTCAAATTCACTCTTGATCGATTGGAAGTCAATCCCCGTTTTGCCGCCATCGCGCGACCTGCGAATGCCGCGGTCCTGGTGAAGCTTCGTGTTGATATGGAAGACCGGGGCGGGCGCATCGAATTGTTGTTGCCCTACGCAACGCTTGAGCCCATTCGCGAATTGTTGTTGCAGATGTTCATGGGCGAAAAATTCGGCCGTGACTCGATCTGGGAAGGCCATTTGGCCACGGAATTGTGGAGTACAAATGTCGAGCTTGAAGCGGTTCTCGACGAGATGCCGATGTCGCTCAACGATGTGATGAATTTGGAAGTTGGTCAGACGCTGCTGCTCAATGTCGGACCCGACGCGCGCATCGAGTTGCGGTGCGGCGGGGTTGGATTGCTGGGCGGGCGAATGGGGCGGATCGGTCATCAAGTGGCTGTTAAAGTTGAAGGTACAGAACGCGGCCGCCGGTCGCGCACAGGGGTACGAGCATGAGTGAATCCTTCGTTATCGATGTCGTGGTTATCGCCTTGTTGGGCGCGACGATTTATTTTGCTTTCCGCCTCGACCGGCGCTTGCAGGGCATGCGCAGCGTGCAGACCGAGATTGCCGGTGTAATTCGCGAGCTCAACATCGCTGCGGCGCGCGCCGAAGCGGGAATCCAGGGGTTGAAAAGCGCTGCGGAATCGTCCGGCCAAGACCTGGAGGAAACTATCAAACATGCTCAAGGGATTGGTGATGAACTGGCGATCCTGATGAAAGCGAGTGAGCGGGCCGGCCGTCAAATTGACCCTTCGCGTACTCAGGCCATTCCGGCGCTGAAATCCCATTCCAGGCCCGCACTTGACGCGCTGCGTGCGCGCAGTGCAATCGGTTAAGGATCTTTAACGATGTCATCCCGCGTTCGATTGTTGCCGACACTCATGGGTGCTGCTGGCGTGTTGATGGCGTTGCGCATTGGCGCCATGGCGTCAACGCCCACAGAACCTCCCGCGCCGGCTGAGAGCGAAAAGGCGGCAGAGCCCGCAGATCATGGAAGTGGCGCCAAAGCGGATGAGACGCCAAAGGCGCCTGAAAGTGAGCACGGCGAGACTGATCCGGCGGCCAGTTCCAGCAAGGCGCACGGTGCTGACACAGCCGGTCAATCACAGATGTATAGCGGATTGGCGCAGACCAAGGGTGAAGCGGATGTGTTGCAGAAACTTGGAGATCGCCGCGCGGCGCTTGATGCGCGTGAACGCGATCTTGGTTTGCGCGAACAACTGTTGCTGGCGGCGGAGAAGCAAATTGCCGAACGCTTGGCCAATCTCAAGGGGCTGGAACAAAAGCTCGACGTTATGATGGCCAAACGCAATGAGCTGGAAGAGGCGCAGCTTGCGTCGCTGGTGAAGTCATACGAAAACATGAAGCCTGACGATGCGGCGCGAATATTCAATCGGTTGGAACGGACAATTCTTGTGGACGTTGCGTCTCGCATGAAGCCTGTCAAGATTGGTGCAGTATTGGCGGCGATGGAGCCTTCAAAGGCACAGGATTTAACCGTCATGCTCGCCAAGCGGATGCGGCTCAGTCAGCTCACGCCTGTTGCGCCACCCGTCGCGCCGCCAGCGCCTCCGGTGCCGGTTGAGCCAGAGGCCGAAGCCCACACATCAGAAGCGCCTGCAGAGGACAAGCCTGCTGCTGAAGTGGCGCCGCATAGCTGATACTTAACGGCGGCTTAACTGCGCTCCGGCTAGAGTCAGCTGCTTCAAAGACTTGCGGATCCGGATGTTTGCGTTGCGTTTGATCGTAACTTTTGCCGCACTGGTTGTGGCCGTGGTTTTGCCGGCTTTCGCCGAAGAGATCGCGCGACCGCAAGCCAAGATTTCAGCGAGCGTGCAAGATGGCTTTGCGCGCGTGATGTTCGACTGGAACGAAGAAGTCTCGGGTGTCGCACATGTGGGCGACGGTGTACTGATCATTACGTTCGATCGCAGCTTTGACGCCGATACCGGCGCGCTCGCCAAAGCGCTGGAGCCTTATGTTGCTTTGGTGCGCCGCGACGCGGACGGAAAGTCACTGCGCTTTGCGCTCAAGGGTCCCGTCCGGGTTAAAACAACCAATCATGCTGTGCGTTTTGCATTTGATCTTGTGCCGCCATCGTTCAAAGGTGACCCTGCACCGCCGCCAGCGCCGGATGGCGTGAAGGCCAAGCAACTTATGACGGTGCGTGTCACAGAGCGCGAACTAACTACACGTTTGCAGTTCGATTACACCGGCAAGATCGGCTACACGGCCAAGCTTGCCGATGGGATTTTGCAGGTCAATTTCACGAAACCGGCGAAAGTCAATCTCAAGCGATTTTCTGAAGCGCCACCCGCATGGATTCGCGCTGCCCGTTCCAGTATCGTTGAAGGTAAATTGCGCCTTGAGTTTGATGTTGATCGTGAAGCGGACTTTCGCGACGTGAGCGAAAATGGCCAAATCGCTCTTGAACTCCTGGAACCAAAATCGGACGCTACTGCAGCCGAAGAGCGGCTGAAGGCCGAAGGTGCCCCGAAAATCATTATTCCCGAGGCCACGGAAAATTCTCCAGCGCCGCCAGTGCTGATGGCGGATGCGATTGTCTTTGCGCCGTTGCCGCGCAAAGGTGCTGAGCTCACGACTGTGCCGGCGGAAGAGCCCGCGGCGCACGTTGCGCCGGCACCGGAAGTGGCGCAGGGCGATGGCGCGGCCATACTTGCAGCTGCGACAGAGGCGCAGCCTGGCGATGCGCTGCCGCCCAATTTGCGTCTGGGACAATCGGATTTGTCAGCGGCGTTGGCGCCTCTGGTCTCATCGACTCCAGCGGTGCCTGGCAAGGCGAGAGCGGAAATATTTGGATCAATGCTCAGGCTCGAGTTGCCGTATTCGAAACTGCCTGCAGCTGCCATCTTTAGACGAGGTTTGGCGGTTTGGGTGGTCGTGGAAACGACGGAAGCCATGGATTTGAGTGAGCTTTCTGCCTTGGTGAATTCGCCCGCGCGTCCCTTGTCGGCGCCTACAGAAGTTGCGCCGGGGGTCACAGGGTTTCGCCTCGAGGCTCCTGTTTCCATGTCGGTAAGCGCTGCGGCGGTTGGCAATAGCTGGGTTGTGGCGGTTGGCAACACTGTGCCGGAGCTACCTGCGCAGTTGCAACTTGTCCGCCAAACTGTGGGTTCAGCGACGAAGATGCGTGCGTTTATGCCAGGCGCCACCCAAGTCGTTTGGATTAAAGATCCTGAGGTCGAGGACCGGATGGCCGCCGTGCTTGGTTTTGCGCCGGCGCGCGGGCTTTTGGATATGCGAAGCTTTGTCGAGTTCGCGGCGTTACCCTCGCAGCAAGGACTTGTTGTACAAGCGATTGCAGATGATCTGGCGGTCGTTGTTGAAGGCGATGAAGTCGTCATTGCCCGCCCATCGGGACTGAGTGTATCGGCGGCGCAGTTTGTCCAGGCGTTGGCAACTTCACAAAGCGCGTTTCCTTCAACAGGGAGTTTTGGCGCTGTTGATTTTGGGGCTTGGGGCAAAAGAATCAAGGCGACGCGGGAAGAGACAATTTCTGAACTGCTGCGGCAATCATCCCAAACATTAGGAGGGATGAGCCCGCCGCGTATGGCGCTGGCGCGTTTCTTTATTGCCGAAGGTTTGGGAGCTGAAGCGCTGGGTGTGTTGAGGAATATTTCGCATGACGATCGTACCGCCGAGGCCAATCCTCAGTTCCGCGTGGCCAGGGCACTGGCCAATATCCAAATGGCGCGTTACCGTGAAGCGCTTGATGATCTCAAGATCGACGCACTTGGCAATGATCCACATGCTGCGTTGTGGCGCGGGATTGCGGCGGCCGGCGCGCGCGAATGGCGTTTGGCGCGAAGCAATCTGATGACTGCGTTGAAAATTGTTTCGCGGTATCAGCCGGAATGGCGAGGCCGCGCAAGGGTGGCGCTGGCGAAAGCGGCGTTGGCGCTGGATGAACCAGGGACAGCGCGGCAGATTCTCGAAGCCATGCCACGGCAGGGTCTGTCGACCAGGGTCACGGCAGAGGCCGCGCTGGAGAGAGCCATGATCGAAGGTGCTTTCAAAAAGACGGATGCTGCCATCGCTCTATTTGATCAGTTGATGAGTTCGCCCTACAGTCCCGTTGCCGCCCGGGCAACGCTGGAAGGGACATTGCTCAAGGCAAAGTCGGGCAGGCTGAAAATCGAACTGGCGATCGAGACACTTGAGCGGTTGCGATTTCAATGGCGCGGCGATGAGATTGAGCTGAAGACGCTGACAGAGCTTGGTCAGCTTTATGTCGCGCACAACAAAATTCGCGACGGTCTCAACACGATGCGCCTTGCGGTCCGTCATTTCTCGGACTCGGAGGAGGCGCGGTCGACAGCGGCACAGATGGCCAAGATTTTTGAGTCTTTGTTTATTGGCGGCAAGGCGGATCATCTGTCGCCGGTGGCCGCTTTGGCGTTATTTTATGACTATAAGGAACTTACGCCGGTCGGGCCGCAAGGCGACGATATGATCCGCAAACTGGCCGACCGGCTTGCGGCCATCGACCTTTTGCCCCAGGCGGCGGAGTTGTTGCAGCATCAGGTCGATAATCGTTTGGACGGCGTGGCGAAGGCATCGGTGGCAACACGGTTGGCGCTTGTCTATTTGCTGGACCATGAACCAGGCAAGGCGCTGGCTGCCATCCGATCGAGCAAGCAAGCCCGATTGCCTGACGACCTCATCGTGCAGCGTGACCTCATTGAAGCGCGGGCGCTTGCAGACACGAGGAATTTCGACCAAGCCCTCGACGTAATTGCAACAGATTTGAGTCTGGAAGCAGACCGCTTGCGCGCCGACATTTACTGGGACTCGCAGAGATGGCCTGCTGCTGCAGCAAAAACAGAGGCCTTGCTGGATACACGGTACAAGGACGACAAACCTTTGAGTGTGATCGAGCGGATGGATCTGATGCGCGCGTGCGTGGGCTATTCGCTGTCGGGGGACAGTGCATCCCTTGAACGATTGAGATCGCGTTTCAATGCCAAAATGTCAGAGTCGCCAGAGGCAAAGGCATTTGCGATGATTACGCATTCGCCAGATGTGACGAATGATGACTATAAGAGTCTCGTCAAGCGGGTGGCTTCGGCCGATACGCTCGATGAATTTCTGACTGAGTTCAAGTCGCGCTATGGCACTGGCGGTCCTGCGGCCACCGCGACGCCGTGAAGCGGGCGGCACTCTTTGCCAAAATCTCTTGCCTCTACTCCAAAATCTCCGTCGCGCCGATCTCGATGCCGAACCCCGACAGCGCCACATAGGCCTGAGGCTGTGTCACCATATTTCTGATCGACACCACGTTGAGATCGCGCAGGATTTGCGCCCCGAGGCCGATCTCGCGCCATTGCCGCTGGCGCTTGGTTTCCGACTTCATCTCTTGGGAATCCGCCACCGGCAGCACCGGCACGCCCGCCGCGCCGTCGCGCAGGTAGACCAGCACGCCCCGCCCCTCCGCCGCAAAGCGCGCCAACGCCGCATTGATCAGCTTTGCGCCGCCGAAGATATCGGCCATCACATGCGCCCGGTGCAACCGCGCCGGCACGTTGCGCCCGTCGCCGATCGACCCGAACGTGAAGGCGAAATGATGCACGCTGTCGAACGGCGTCGCATAGGTGTGGCCGGTCAGCGTGCCGATGCCGGTCTCGACCGGAAACGTCGCAATGCGCGTCACCAATTTCTCGCGCTCTTGCCGGTAGGCGATCAGATCGGCAACCGAAATGCGTTTGATCGAATGACGATGCGCGAAGGACGCGATGGCCGGTCCGCGCATCACCGTGCCGTCGTCGTTTGTCAACTCGGCCAGCGCGCCCACCAGCGGCAGCTTCGCCAACCGGCACAGATCCATACAGGCTTCCGTATGTCCGGTGCGCATCAAAACGCCGCCGTCTTTTGCGATCAGCGGAAACACATGCCCGGGCCGCACGAAATCGCCAGCCCCTGAATTGCCGTTGGCCAGCGCGCGCACCGTGTTCGTGCGCTCGTCCGCCGATATGCCCGTGGTCAAGCCGTACTTCACGTCGCACGAGACCGTAAAGGCCGTGCCCAGCGGCG
>JANOFD010000016.1:0-6810 GCA_031413455.1 Rhodobiaceae bacterium | reverse complement strand
ACAGATTTTACCGTCAGTTTTTATAGGCTGGCGGATAGGGATCGTTCAACGTCTTGTAGCGCCTGGCGAGTTCGTCGGCGCGCGAGGTCATGGGTTGGCTTTCGCCGGCGATGAAGATGGCCTGGGCCTCGGATAATGGTTCAAGGGGGTCACCACACCAGAAGACAATATCGGCTTGATTTCCGCGTTCGATCGAGCCGACGTTGCGGTCACCAAACATCGATGCGGGATTGCTGGTCAGCGCGGCCAGGGCTTTGGCGTAGGGCAGGCCGTGGGCCACGGCGTTGCCGGCGTTGTAACGTCCTTCACGGGCGCGGTGTCCGCCGTCGCCATTGGCAAAAGCGATGATGACACCTGCCGCATCGAGGCGAGCGGCGTTGTTCAAGGTCGCGGCGCGCATTTCGAAGCTGCCCGGCAGGTTAGCGGTTGGGTTGAGCATGACGGGCACACGCGCCTTGGCGATGTCGTTTGCCACTATCCAGCCCTCTTCGACACCGGTCAGCACGATTTGCAGGCGATATTGTTTGGCGAGCTGCAGCACTTCGCGGATGTCGGCGGCGCGGTGGACACTGACGATCAATGGCATGCGGCCGCGCACGACTGGCACGAGGGCTTCCAGATCTTGCTTGGACAGGCGCAGTTCGCGGGTGGAGCCGCTGTCGTAGCTGCGGCGATGACTTGCATACCAGCGGGCGTCGTCGAGGTCGGCTCTCAGAGCAGTGATGGCGCTGCCCCGCGCGCCTCCAGCGTGGGCGGCGCCGGACTCGCCGAGCTCAAGCACCATGGCGGCGCGCGGCTTGACGACCGGCGCAGTTCCGGCTGCGAGTGAAATGATTGCGGCCTGGCCTGCGAACAAAAGTTCGCGCCCGTCGCCGTCACCCGACACCGGCGTTACCAAGGCGCGGGTGATGCCGCCCAGACGCGCGACAGGAATGACGATCGAGTCAGGGTCGATGCCATAGGAAATGTCAAAAGCTGCGCTGAGCGTTTGGCTGGAGGTGGCGTTGTCGTTCGTCTGGGACACGAGTTCAATTTCGACGGCACCCAAGTTCGTACCGGCAGCGTAGAGGCCCGGGGTCACGATGCGGCCCTTTGCGTCGATAATCCTGGCGCCAGCTGGCACACGCACATTCGCGCCTACATCGGCGATCTTGCCGTTGCGGATGACGATTGTGCCCGATGCGATCTCACCTGTGCTGGCGCTGGTGTAGATGTGGGCGTTGGTGATTGCAGTCGTGTCGGCTGCCACCGGCGTGGCGAGCAGCGTGACGGCAAGGGCTGCGATGACGAGGCGTTGCATCACTCTGTCCCTCCTGCTTTGCGGTCGATCATGAAATCGGATTTTGGCTGCCGGCGTTTGTCGTTGCGGTCGTAGATCACGGCGCCGTCGATGTAGACTTTGTCGGCGAGGGCGTAGACTGACAATGGATTGGCGCTCCAAATCACCACGTCGGCCATTTTTCCGGTTTCAAGCGTGCCGGTCTTGTCGAGGATTCCCAGCATTTTCGCGGGATTGGCGGTGATCCACTTGATTGCATCGGCTTCGGATATGTTCAGGCCAATCTTGCGTCCGGCGGCGAGCGCGGCGGCGGCTTCCTGATTAAGGCGCTGGGACAAGATTGGATCATCGGAGTGAATAACGGCACAACCTCCGGCGGCATGGACAAGTGCCGCATTCTCGGCGACACCATCGATGGATTCAATTTTGAAGCCCCACCAGCCTGCCCAAGTCGCAACACAAATGTCTTCCTTGGCGAGCAGGTCGGCTACTTTGTAGCCCTCGGAGCCGTGATGGAAGGCCGAGATTTTGTAACCGAATTCCTTTGCAATATCGATCATCACCGCCATTTCATCGGCGCGATAGCAGTGGTTCTGCACGAGGATTTCACCCTTGAGGACGCCAACCAAAGTGTCGAGTTTGAGGTCGCGCGCGGGCGCGTCGCCCTTGCCTTCACTGGCACGATAGGCGTCCCATTTTTTGGCGTATTGAGCGGCCTCGAGCCAGGCGGCGCGATAGCCTGCGACGTTACCCATGCGTGTTGAGGGTGCGCCGCCTTTCGATCCATAAACGCGTTTGGGGTTTTCGCCACAGGCCATTTTCAGGCCATAGGGTGCGCCTGGAAACTTCATCGCCTGCATGGTGATTGCGGGGACATTTTTGAGCGTGACCGAGCGTCCACCAAACAGATTTGCCGAGCCCGGCAGGATCAACATAGAGGTGACGCCGCCGCGACGCACGGCGTTGAAGCCTTCGTCTTGCGGCCACACCGAATGCTCGGCCCAGACTTGCGCTGTGTTGGGGTTCGTCGCCTCGTTGCCGTCGGAAACTGCGTCGACGCCAGGTTGAGGGTAGACGCCCAAATGCGAATGGGCGTCGATGATGCCGGGGGTGATCCATTTTCCTTTGGCATCGACACGGTCGTAGTCAGCAGGTACGGAAATATTGCCGCCCACAGATTCAATTTTGCCATCGCGGATGAGCACGGTGCCGTTGTCGATTTTCTGACCGGTGCCGGTGAAAACGGTGGCGCCAACGAGTGCGGTTGGCGCACTGGGAAGTGCCTTGTAGGTGGAAGGGAACGGGTTTGAATCGACTTGCGGGTCAAGATTAGGGCCGGTTGGTTTGGGCGCTGCGACGTCTTCTGTCGATGCACAGCCTGCAAGAAGGATTGTTGTGGCCAATATGGCTGCTGAAAAATGGAGTGTGGCCACGAGAATTCCCCTGCTTGCCCCGAATTCGCGGCAAACTATTGCACTTTAACGTTTGAAATAAAATCATGGGATTTGCCCGAGATATCAGTAATTTGTGAAAATGATTTACGTGGCACTCGGAGCAAACGTTCCATCCCTTGCCGGGCCACCCGTTTTGACCCTACGGCGGGCAATTGAGCTCATGTCGGCTCACGGTATAGAAGTCCTGGAGAAATCCGGGCTTTATGAGACGCTGGCTTGGCCAAATCCGCTAGATCCTTCGTTCGTTAATGCTGTAATTGCGGTGCGGACAAAACTGGGGCCTTCCGAGCTTTTGCGAGCTTTGCTTTTGATCGAGAAGGCCTTCGGACGAGTGCGAAAAACCAAATGGGAGCCGCGCTGTCTGGACCTCGATTTGATCGACTACGGCGGGTTGGTTAGCGATGAAACTCACCTGATGTTGCCCCACCCGCGTGCGTATGAGCGAAATTTCGTTCTGAAGCCGCTGTCCGACATTGCGCCACAGTGGCGACATCCTGACACGGGCGAACTGGTCGGAGATTTGCTGAAAAAGATTGGGGAGGAAGGGCTTAGGAAACTTGAAGCGGGTTAGTTCAGTGGTGAATGTCCTTGTGTTCGCACTCGCAGCACGTTATTTTGGGCGATTCCCTCTATTTGTAAGGATTTCTGCGCTTCATGGCTCGCGTTACCGTCGAAGATTGCGTGGACAAGATCCCCAACCGTTTTGAGCTTGTTCTGCTTGCGGCTCATCGTGCCCGCGCCATCACGTCCGGCTCAGGCCTTTTGGTGGACCGCGACAACGACAAAAATCCGGTCGTGGCGTTGCGCGAAATAGCTTCTACCAAGGTGAAGCCGGACCTGCTCAAGGAAGAATTTCTTTCAAGCCTGCAGCGTCACATTGAAACTGACGAGCCTGAGGGTGACAAAGCTGCAGCCGAAACCATTGATGCGCCGGAGAGCACACAAATTTCGGAAGCGGACTATGCGCGGGCAATGCGCGCGGATTCCGATGTGAAGCGACCAGAGGTGGTGGAAGAGGTTGACGAAGGAGACGTTTAAAAAAGCCGCTCACGTTGACTTCCGGCCGCCCTGTTGGCGGCTTCACCCTTTCATCAGTGACCAGTGCTGCCGGGCGTTGCTCCCATGATGCGGCAATTCGAACTCGTCGAGAAAGTCAAAGCGTATGATCCGGGCGCGGATGAAGATCTGCTGAACCGCGCTTACGTGTTCGGTGTCAAAGCGCATGGAAATCAGAAACGCGACTCCGGCGATCCCTATTTTTCGCATCCGCTTGAAGTCGCAGGCATTCTCACGGACTTGCAGCTCGACTCGGCGGCGATCGTCACGGCGCTGCTGCACGACACGATTGAAGACACCGGGACAAGTTACGAAGATATCGAAAAGAAGTTCGGGCGCGAAATTGCCGACCTTGTCGATGGTGTAACCAAGCTGTCGAAGCTTGAACTGCAATCGGAACAAACCAAACAGGCGGAGAATTTCCGCAAGTTCATGCTGGCGATGAGCCACGACGTGCGCGTGCTGCTTGTGAAGCTTGCCGACCGGCTGCACAACATGCGCACGTTGAAGGGGGTGAAAAATCCCGACAAGCGTAAGCGCATCGCAACTGAAACGATGGAGATTTATGCACCGCTTGCCGGGCGCATGGGGATGCAGAATTTTCGTGAAGAGTTTGAGGATCTGGCATTTGCCGAATTGAATCCTGAAATGCGGACGTCAATCGTGCAGCGGCTGGAAGACATGAAGCGCCAAAAGGGTCACCTGACGGACAGTATTGCCGGCGCGCTGACGCGAAAGCTCAAAGAGCACAATATCGACGCAGTGGTCACGGGACGGGCAAAAAAAGCATTCTCCATTTGGCGGAAAATGGAAGAAAAGCGCGTCACCTTCGATCAGTTGTCGGACATCTTTGCCATGCGCGTCGTCGTGGGCACGATCGAAGACTGCTACAAGTCCCTTGGTGTCATTCACCATTCTTGGCGCCATGTGCCCGGACGGTTCAAAGACTATATTTCATTGCCGAAGTCGAACAATTACCGCTCGCTGCATACTGAGATTTATGGACCAGAAAATCAGCGAATCGAGCTGCAGATCCGTTCGTGGGAAATGCACGAGATATCCGAGAGCGGGATCGCCGCGCACTGGAGCTACAAAGACAAGGTCAATGGCGGGCGGCCTTTGGCCAACATCGATGCCTATGAGTCTCTGCGCTCGCTGATCGAGTCCTTGCAAGTCGGCGATACGCCTGAGGAGTTTCTGGAACACACGCGGCTTGAGTTGTTTCAGGATCAGGTCTTTTGTTTTACGCCAAAGGGGCAGTTGATCGCATTGCCGCGCGGAGCAACGACGATTGACTTTGCCTATGCGGTGCATACGGAGATTGGCGACACGTGTGTGGGTGCCAAAGTCAACGGGCGGCATGTCCCGCTGTCGACGAAGTTGAACAATGGGGAAAGCGTCGAAATCGTCCGGTCATCCAAGCAAGGGCCGTCTGCGGTCTGGAATGGGATGGTGGTCACGGGTAAAGCGCGGGCATCGATCAAACGCTATTTGCGAAATGCCGAGCGGCTGGAGCATCAGCGCATGGGCCGAGCGATTCTGGAAAAAGCGTTTCGCGATGCGGGCCAGGAATTTTCCGAAAAGTCGCTGACGGCGGTTCTCAAGAAATTGAAACTGGCAAAGGTAGAAGAAATTTATCCTCTGCTGGCCCAGGGTGTGATGACGGCGCACGATATGATGACGGCCATTTTTCCGGAGTTCAAACCCGATGTGTCTATGCAGAGTTGGGCGAATTGGATTATGCGCAAGCCCAAGGGTTCGGCAATTCCCATTCAGGGTCTGGCGCCGGGTCTTGCGTATCATTTAGCGCAATGTTGCCAGCCGTTGGCAGGTGACAGGATTATCGGCGTGATTACGCATGGCTCCGGCGTGCTGGTGCACACAGTCGATTGCGAGCAGCTTGAAGAGGTTCAGGACCAGCCCGAGCGATGGCTGGATCTGAAATGGTCGCCCGATGCGGCACAAGAAATTCAAGTCGGCCGCTTGAAGATTGCCATCAATAATGAGATGGGCGCGCTTGCCAATGTCTGCAATGTCATTGCGCGGCAGGGCGGTAACATTACCAACTTGAAGATCGTAGGACGGGCGCCGTTGGTGTTCGATATGGTGGTGGATGTCGAAGTCAGCGATGCGCGTCATCTGGCCACCGTTGTTGTAGCCTTGCGCGCCTCGTCTTCGGTCAATGCTGTTGACCGCCCGCATGGAGAAAAGGAAATGATCAGCCATGACGCCTGAACAGGTGCTTGCCGAGTTCGAGAAAGCCGGTGCGTTGTTGAAGGGGCATTTCATTTTGTCATCCGGACGGCATTCGGATATATTTTTGCAGAAAGCGTTGGTGTTTCAATATCCCAAGCGTACAGCCAAACTTTGTAAGGCGCTGGCGGCGTTGGTGACAGCGAAGGTCAAAAAGCGGATCGACGCTATCGTGTCGCCGGCTGTTGGCGGCATTATTCCCGGTTATGAAACGGCGCGGCATTTGGGCTTGCCTGCAATGTTCGTTGAGCGGCAAGAGGGCGTCTTTCAACTGCGGCGGAACTTTCATCTCGACGCAGGTATGAATGTGGTGGTTATCGAAGATGTAGTGTCGACTGGATTGTCGTCGCGCGAGTGCATCGAGGCGATCAAAAAGACGGGTGCGACGGTGTTGGCACTGGCGAGCTTGATCGACCGGTCGGGAGGCGCTGCCAAGTTCGACGTCCCGTTCATTCCGCTGGCACGGATCAAAGTGCCATCGTGGGATCCCGCGAAATTGCCGAAGCATTTGCAGTCTATTCCGGCGGTTAAGCCGGGAAGCCGAGGGCTGGCATGAGCCATCGCACGCTGCGATTGGGTGTCAATATCGATCATGTCGCCACAATTCGAAACGCACGTGGCGGCCGACACCCCGATCCCTTGCGGGCGGCGGTGATGGCCGTGGACGCGGGCGCGGATGGGATCACAGCGCACCTGCGCGAAGACCGCCGGCATATCAGCGACGATGACATTGAACGCCTGGTGCGCGAGGTCCACAAGCCGCTGAAT
>JANOFD010000015.1:0-1603 GCA_031413455.1 Rhodobiaceae bacterium | reverse complement strand
GGTGGAATGTGATGACGGGTTATCGTGTCCCATTTGCACTCATTTGCGGATGAGCACACCTGGGAGCGCACAGAACCCAAATTGATTTAATTGTGATCGGTGTATAATACTTAACTCGGCGCTTTTCCCAATACCTGTCATCCCGCGCGCAGCGCAGCACCCTTGTGCTGCTCTGCAGACGCAGGACCCCTAGTGATGATGCGTTTGCAAACTCCTGAGCTGCGCTTATGGTTTAAAACTGGCGAGCCGGGCCCTCGCTTGGGTCCCGTGTCTGCGAGGCGGCACGAAGTGCGCCGCATCGCGCACGGGATGACGACGCATTTTCTGTTGGGATATGTAACTGCGGTGGACCCGGGGGAATGTCGAGGAAAACCTGCATGAACAACAGCGTTTCGCGGACGGTTATGGCATGACGGCTCCCCCAATCACCTGGACGCCGCTTGATCCCGGCCAATTGAAGGCGATGCGGATCAGTGCAGCCATCACGGCCCTGATCGGGCTTGCAATTGCCTTTGGTCTCGACGTTGTGCTGGTCCTGAAGGCAAATTCACAGTTGGGCCTGGTTACCGCGCCAGCCGCTCTGCTGCTGCTCTACTATGTACTCGTTACACCCGGGCGGCGGTTCCGGCGCTGGGGTTATGCGAAAACTGAGGACGAGCTGCATGTCGCCCATGGTGTTCTTGTGCACACCGAGACGTCTGTCGCGTTTCATCGCGTTCAGCATATTGACGTCGCGCAGGGACCGGTCGAGCGGGTGTGTGGGGTCTGCCAGTTGGTGCTGAACACCGCGGGCACGCTCAACAGCCGCATTTGCCTGCCCGGACTTTCGCGCGCGACCGCCGAGGCCCTGCGCGACGAGATTCGCAGCCATGTCCGGGCGGACCCGGAATGAGCGGCGCGGCCGGGCCCCAGCGGCTCCATCCGGTCATTCCCCTCGTCTCACTCGTCAAGCAGTTGCCGGAGATGCTGCTGCCGATCGTCGGCGTGGTCGCGGTGGTGCGAGATGAAGGTTTCGGCATGGCTCTGCTGGCGGCCGGTGGTGTTCTGGCGATCGTTTTCGCGTTCCAGGTTTTGGCGTGGTGGCGTTTCACATACACACTGTTGCCCGACGAAATGTATATCGAAAGCGGCATCTTCTCGCGCAACCGGCGCAGCATTCCGTGGGACAGAGTGCAAGATGTGGAGATCGAACGCGGGCCGCTTGCACGGGTGTTGGGTCTGGCCAAAGTCAAGCTGGAAACCGGTGGATCGGGAAGTAACGAGGGGCTGCTCGACTCGATAGCGCTTTCCGACGCACTGGCGTTGCGCGACGAGGTCAGGGCGCGGCGTGGGGTTGTGGTTGCAACATCTACACAGGCGGAGGCCACAGCGCCGCCGGTGTTCCAGATGACGGGCCTGCGCATCTTTCAGGCCGGGCTGTTCAACTTCTCGGTGATCTGGCTCGCGGTCATTGTCGGCACGACGCAGTATTTCTGGTCGATCGACGACGTCGAAGAATGGGTCGGCGTCCATCAGGAGGAGATATGGGGTTTGGTCAGCCCGGTGACGGTCCTGCTGGCGCTTGGGCTTTTCTTGGTGCTGGGCACCGTTGCGGGCGTGATCC
>JANOFD010000014.1:0-3933 GCA_031413455.1 Rhodobiaceae bacterium | reverse complement strand
ATTGACGAAACGCTTGCCGGGCATGCCACAGAAATCCTGGTCAGCCTGAACGCTGATGGGTCTTGCACTGTTTATGACAACGGACGCGGAATTCCGACGGCTATTCACTCAGAGGAAGGCGTGTCGGCGGCTGAAGTGATCATGACCCAGCTGCATGCCGGCGGTAAATTCGATCAGAATTCGTACAAGGTATCGGGCGGATTGCACGGCGTGGGCGTGTCAGTCGTCAATGCGCTTTCAGAGTGGCTTGATCTTCGCATTTGGCGCGATGGCAAAGAGCATTTCGTTCGGTTCCGGCATGGCGATCCCGAAGCACCGCTTAAGGTGGTTGGCGAAGCCGAGAAGGGCAAGCGTGGAACGGAAGTGACGTTCTTGCCATCGACAGGAACATTCACGAAAACCGAATTCGACTTTGCGATACTTGAACACCGGTTGCGAGAGCTGGCGTTTTTGAATTCGGGTGTCACGATCAAATTCTCCGACACGCGCGGGGTCGAGCGCAAGGACGTCACACTTCATTACGATGGCGGCATCGAAGCTTTCGTGCGTTATCTTGATCGCGCCAAGACGGCGTCGATTGTCAAACCGATCATCATCCACACGGAACGCGACGGTATTACAGTTGAAGCGGCGTTGTGGTGGAACGACAGCTATCACGAGAACATGCTGTGCTTCACCAACAACATTCCGCAACGCGATGGCGGCACCCACTTGGCGGGTTTCCGTGGCGCGTTGACGCGCGTGATCAATGGTTACGCCAATGAAAGTGGCTCGGCGAAGAAGGAAAAGGCAACGCTGATCGGCGAGGACTGCCGCGAAGGGCTGACTTGCGTGTTGTCGGTCAAAGTTCCTGATCCGAAATTTTCGTCACAAACCAAAGACAAGCTGGTTTCTTCAGAGGTGCGGCCGGTCGTTGAAGGCGTTGTCCTGGAGCAGCTTTCGATCTGGTTTGAAGAACATCCGTCTGACGCCAAAATCATCGTCGCCAAAGTTTTTGAAGCCGCCGCCGCCCGGGAAGCCGCGCGCAAGGCTCGCGACAGTTCGCGGAAGAAGAATGAATTTTCTTCTTTGCCCGGAAAACTTGCCGATTGCCAGGAACGAGACCCGAGCAAAGCGGAAATATTCATTGTTGAGGGCGACTCGGCCGGCGGCTCTGCGAAACAAGGCCGTAACCGCCTCAATCAAGCGGTCTTGCCATTGCGCGGCAAAATTTTGAATGTCGAGCGGGCGCAGCGTGAGAAAATGGTGTCGTCCGGAGAAATCGTCACCCTGATCACCGCTCTTGGAACCGGGATCGGACGGGAGGAATTCGCACTCGATAAATTGCGCTATCACAAGATCATTATCATGACCGACGCCGACGTCGATGGTGCGCATATCCGAACTTTGCTTCTGACGTTTTTCTACCGGCAGATGCCGGAACTGATTGAGCGCGGGCATATCTACATCGCGCAACCGCCGCTCTATAAAGTGACGCGCGGCAAATCCGAGCGCTACCTCAAGGATCAACGCGAGTTTGAGATATTCGTGGTGGCCGAGGGTATTCGCGACTCGGTGTTGAAACTGTCGCAAGGAGAGCAGATTGCGGGGCCGGATTTGGGCGCGATGGTGGAGTTTGCGCGCTCGGCGAAGGCGTCGGTGATGAATCTGGTGGCCAAGTATCCGGCCTTTGCCGTTGAGCAAGCCGCGATCATGGGTGTTCTCAATGCCGATTCTCTTTCCGACCCTGACAAAGCGGCAGCAGCGGCACTCGCGGTGTCGGGGCGGTTGGACCTGGTGTCTGATGAGCTAGAACGTGGTTGGGTGGGCGAGGCGTCCTCACGTGGTCTGGTGTTTAACCGCAGTGTCCGCGGTGTTGCGGAAGAAGTCGTTCTGGATTCCGGTCTCGTGGCATCGGCAGAAGGGCGGCGTCTCGACAAGTGGTCGAAGGAACTTCATGACGCCTATCACCGGCCGGCTCAAATTACGCGAGGCGACGAGACGCGGCCGGTCAGGGGCCCGATTGAACTCGTCGATGCGATCATAGGATGGGGGCAGAAAGGGCTGACTTTGCAGCGCTATAAAGGGTTGGGTGAAATGAACCCCGAGCAATTATGGGAGACGACGCTGGACGACAATGTGCGCTCTCTGCTGCAGGTGCGGATATCTCATGGCGACACGGCCGACGACATTTTCTCGAAGTTGATGGGCGATGTGGTGGAACCGCGGCGTGAATTTATTCAAGAGAATGCGCTGGCCGTTTCCAACCTTGACGTTTGATGGCGGGCAGTCATGAAAGTATCGGAAGCGCTGGAGACGCGTATTACCACGAGAGCCTTTCTCGATAAGGCTGTATCGGGAGGAACTCTGCGCCAGATTCTGGATGTTGCAAAGCGTGCACCGTCGGGCGGCAACCTGCAGCCGTGGCATGTCTGGGTGCTGGGCGGTGATGAGTTGGTTCGCTTCAAAACGCTGATCCGCGAAAAGATGGCCGTCAGTCCACGCGGGGAAGGGACCGAATATCTCATCTATCCGCCGGAATTGACGGAACCCTACAAGACACGCCGCTTTAAAGTTGGTGAAGATATGTATGCCAGCATCGGCGTGCCGCGCGAAGACAAGATGGGCCGACTGATGCAGTTCGCGCGCAATTTCGATTTCTTTGGCGCGCCGGTTGCCATGTTTTTCGCCATAGGTCGTCAGATGCAGCAAGGGCAGTGGGCTGATCTGGGGATGTTCATTCAGTCCATTATGCTTCTGGCGCGCGAGCACGGATTGCACACTGCCCCGCAAGAGGCCTGGGCAATCTGGCACAAGACTGCCGGTGAATTTCTTTCGATACCGCCCGAACTCATGTTGTTTTGCGGAATGGGAATTGGATATATGGACGAAACGAAACCGATCAACCGGTTGCGGACTGATCGCGCCCCATTGAGCGAATTTGTGACGTTCGCCGGTATTTAGTTTTTCTTAGCGGATTGTTTTGCTGCTGCGGCGTCGGCCGGGTTCAGGTCCAGTTCGACCGCTACGCGATCAATCATTTTTGCTTCCAGGCGGTGAAGTTGACCGTCGGCGTAAGCCACTTCCCATAGCTTCGTTACGATTTCGATCCGCTCGGCCATCGAGAATCCGCGTTTAATGGCCTGGCAGAAGACCCAATCTTCATAGGTGTTTGCCTGGCGGATTTCGGCGAGTGACAGCAACGTGCGCGCTTGTTCGGCGGGCAGGTGCAGCACGTCACGCAACAGTCTGATGACGGTGCCTTGCTCCACGGCATCGTAATGGCCGTCAAGACGGGAGGCTTCGATCAGCAAGGCCGCGACAGCGACTTGCGCGCGCGCAAAGGGGTTCGGGTTGATCGCATTCGCATCCATGCGGTGTTCGAGATATGAGACGATCTTGTCAAACATGGCCAGGCTCCATCGATTCTGTTCCGGCGTGTGTTTTTGCATTTTGATGCGAAAAGTAAAAGGGCCGGAGTGTGCTCCGGCCCCTTTTTCAATGGAAACAATCTCTCCGGACGGGTCTTTAAGACCAGTGGCCCCCCGGTTCCGGGCCCGGGTATGGCAGTTTTCTGCGTGGGAAAAGCGTGTCGATCACCACCGCTATGCCCGGAAGTGCGGTCAACGCCATCAACATGTTGGTCATGAACATGAAGGTCAGCAACGTTCCCATATCGGCCTGGAACTTGAGCGGCGACCACGACCATGTCGAGACGCCGAGGGCGAAGTTCAACGCCGTGAAGAACACACCGTTGCCCGTTTCAAGGACGGTTTGCTGGTAGGAGTCGGAGATGTTGACGCCTTGAGACAAGTGGTACTGCATGCGGTTGTAGATGTAGTAGGCATAATCGACACCGACACCGACCACCAACACGATTACCGGCAAGGTTGAGACCTTGAGGCCAATGTCGAGCTGCATCATGAAGTAGTAGCCGAAGAAGGTCGAGAACAG
>JANOFD010000013.1:0-3721 GCA_031413455.1 Rhodobiaceae bacterium | reverse complement strand
AAACCACAGCGTTTGCCGTTGAATGTGCAGCGCCAGCATCGTGTGCATCTTGATTTGCACCTCGGCCGCAACTTTGTTGTCGAGCCCATTGATGCGATCCGCCAGCTTTTCGATGCCGAAAGCATTCAACGCAATCGTATAGGCGCGCGCCAGCGCCGGCGCTTCACTGGCACTCGCCTCTTTCAGGCGATGCATCAACACCGGCCCGCCGCGATTGACCAGATCATTGGCAAGCATGGTCGCCACGATCTCTCGTTTCAAACGATGCGCCGCAAGGCCTTTGGGATATTTGCTGCCCGCCTCTGTCGGGAAATAGGCTTTCAACGTCGCCGCATAGAACGGATCATCGGGCAAGGCCGACGAATTGATTTCATCGAACAGTTGCAGCTTGGCATACGCCAGCAACACCGCAAGTTCCGGCCGCGTCAGCCCTTCATTGCGATTAGCGCGCTCGCGCATATTGTCGTTCGACGGCAGTCCTTCGACATTCCGGTTGAGCCGGCCTTCGCGCTCCAGCGTGCGCATGAAGCGCCCATACGCGTCCGACTCCCAGGACCCGCCGCTCTCCGCCACACTCAGCGCCAGCGATTGATTGTAATTGTCGGCCAGCACCAAATGGGCCACCTCGTCTGTCATCCGCGCCAACAGCGCATCGCGATCAGCGGCCTTGAGTTCACCCGCGCCGATCGAGCCATTGAGCAAGATCTTCAAATTGACTTCGTGGTCTGACGTATCGACGCCCGCCGAATTGTCGATGGCATCGGTATTCAGACGCCCACCGGCCTGCGCGTACTCGATGCGCCCTGCCTGTGTCATGCCCAGATTGGCGCCCTCGCCAACGACTTTGGCGCGTATCTCTTTGCCGTCGACCCGCAGGGCGTCGCTGGCTTTGTCCCCGGCATCGCCGTGACCTTGCAGCGACGATTTCACATAAGTTCCAATCCCGCCGAACCACAGCAAATCCGCGGGCGCTCTCAGCAGCGCCCGCATCAACTCCGTGGGCTCCACGTGATCAGCGGTCAACCCGGTCAGGGCTCGAATCTCCGGCGACAACGGAATGAGTTTCATCGCCCGCGAATAAACGCCGCCACCCTTGGAAATTTTCGCCTGATCATAATCCGCCCACGACGAGCGCGGTAAGTCAAAAATGCGCTGGCGTTCGGCAAAACTCACTGCCGGATCAGGATCTGGATCAAGGAAAATGTCGCGATGATCAAAGGCCGCCACCAGCTTTGTGGCCTGCGACAGCAACATGCCGTTACCAAACACGTCGCCCGACATATCGCCCACGCCAATGACAGTGAACGGCGTCGTCTGGATGTCGGTGCCCATCTCGCGGAAATGACGCTTCACCGTCTCCCAAGCGCCGCGCGCCGTGATGCCCATTTTCTTGTGGTCGTACCCTGCCGACCCGCCGCTCGCGAAAGCGTCGGCCAGCCAAAACCCATAGTCGTTCGAAATGCCGTTCGCGATATCCGAAAACGTGGCAGTCCCCTTATCGGCGGCCACAACCAGATAGGGGTCATCGCCATCGTGGCGCACCAAATCTTTGGGTGGCACGATTTTGCCGGTGGCCGCAATATTGTCGGTGACGTCCAGAAGCGCGGCAATGAAATTCTTGTAAGCCGCAACGCCCGCAGCCATCCACGCTTCGCGCTGGGAATGCGGCGGCAATTTCTTCGGATAAAATCCGCCTTTCGATCCCACGGGAACGATCACCGCATTCTTGACCTGCTGGGCTTTGACCAGCCCCAAGACCTCGGTGCGGAAATCTTCCCGCCGGTCCGACCAGCGCAGGCCTCCGCGCGCGACTTTGCCAAAACGCAGGTGAATGCCCTCGACCTCCGGAGAGTAGACAAAAATCTCAACCATCGGCCGTGGCAACGGCAGATCGTCGATTTTGCTGCTATCAAGCTTGAACGCGATGGTTGGCCGGAACCCATCACAGGGTCCGCTCTGAAAGAAATTCGTCCGCAGCATCGACAGAATGACATTGCGGAACCGACGGAAAATGCGGTCATCGTCCAGGCTCGGCACCTTGGCCAGCGCCTCGTCGATTTCAGCGTTGATTTTGGTCTCAACTGCCGCGCGATCCTTCACCTCCGGGTCAAAGCGTGCCTTGAGCAATTGCACCAGACCCGCCGCAATCCTCGGATTGCGCGCCAAGGCCTCTTCCATCAGGTCCTGGCTCGCAGCAAAGGCGGCTTGACGCAAATACTTGGCGATCGCGCGCAGGGCGGCGACATCCCGCCATGCGATATCAGCCAGCAGCACCAGCCTGTTGAACCGGTCGCTTTCCGCCCCGCCTTTCCAGACCGTCAGAAACGCCTGCTCAAACAACTGCATCGTTGAAACCCGCTCGGGAACAAGACGCCCATGCAGTTTCAGATCATGAATGGTCAGTCGCGTGCTGCCGCGCTTGACCGGAAAATTTGTTTCCTCAATCGCACGCAGACCGAAATCCTCGAGCACCGGCAAAAGATCAGACAGTTCAATCACGCCGCCGGAATGATAAATCTTGAACTGGATGACGCCATCGCTGTCACTCGAACCGCTAACCGATCGCAAGGCCAGCGACCCCGGCCTCGCCTTTGCGACGGCTTCCAGGTGCGCGATGTCCAGGATCGCCTCGTGGGGCTCAAACGCAACCCGGTACGCTTCCGAGAAGGCCCCGGCATAGAGCGCGTATGTTGGCTCAACCTGATCGACCGGCACCGCGCTTTGCAGGGCCTCTGAAAAATTGTCGGTCCACAACCGCACCGCTTTGGCGATCCGCGCCTGCAGCGCCTCGCTGTCAAAATCCTGCACCCACCCCTCTGGCAAGGTGATGGTGTAATGCACCCGCGTCATGTGGCCTTCCTCAGTGTGAGGGAAGGCGCTCGCGATTTGTCCGCCCAACGCGTCAGTCAGAATGGTACCTAGTGTGCGCACCAGGCCGCCACGAAACTTGTCGGCTGGAAAATAGATAAGCGCCGAGGCAAAGCGCTTGAAATTGTCAAAGCGGATAAAGGCCTTCGTATCAGGCCTGTCGCCAAGATAGGCGAGTGCTGGACCGATGCGCAGAAGATCGTCTTCGGAAATTTGAAACAATTCATCGCGCGGGAAAGTCTCGAGCACGACCGCCAACGCTTTGGCGTTGTGACTGCCCTTCGAAAACCCTGACCGCAGCGCCACATTGACAACTTTGCGGCGCAAGAACGGAATGTCGCGCGGGCTGTCGAGATAAGCAGCCGACGTGAACAGCCCGATAAAGCGCCGCTCCCCGATCAATTGGCCAGAGGCGTCGAAGCGCTTGATGCCCACATAATCTTCGGGCACGCGCCGGTGTACCGGCGACCGCTCCAGCGACTTCGTCACAATCAGCGGCGATGGTTGCATCAGATAGGCGCGCACTTCCGGTGTCAGCGTGGCGCGATCCTGGCCGCGCCTGATAACGCGGCGCTCGGGCGATCGCAGCAAACCAAGCCCGCTATCGGTAATCGGCGCAAGGCTCCCTTCGCCCGCTGGCGTAAAGACATAATCCCGGCAGCCCAGGAAGGTAAAATGGTTCGTCTTCAGCCACTGCAGAAACGCCAGCGACTCTTCCAATTCCTCTTTCGCGATCCGCGGTGGGGTCTGCCAAAGCTCGGCGATCGACTGATCCAGCCGCTCCAGCATCGCCCTCCAATCCGCGACCACCACACTGACGTCGTCCAGAACTTTCGCGACACCTGCTTCGATG
>JANOFD010000012.1:0-3448 GCA_031413455.1 Rhodobiaceae bacterium | reverse complement strand
GCGAAGCCGGTGGTGGTGGCCGGTGTCCACCGCGAGGATATGCGCCCGCAACGCATGTAGTAAGCGGATCCGTCAGTTAGAGTCGCCGCCGCCCCTTAGCAATTCCTCGAAACGCTGATCGCCGCGCAGCAGGTCGAAGTCAGGGTCGAGTTTCAGAATTTCGACCGTGAGCGGCGGCAAGGACGGCGTTTTCAGCAAGCGCTCGATTGCGGGAATTGCACGCTCGCGATCTCCAAGCCGTGCCCACACGCGGGAGCGGACATCCTCGAAATAGGCGCCGGCCAGCGCATCCTTCGACACCGGTGTACGCTCGACCGCGAGGTCCGCATATTTCATAGCCTCTGTGCGGTCGCCAAGGCCGCAATAGGCCCACGCCAGGTAGGCAAGTATATCACTGCTGTCGGGTTGGGCTTTCAACTCCTCGAGCAATTCCTCCAAAGCGTGGTTGTTTGCGATTGTCGCACCCGCTGTGTCGCCGGCCAGCCGCTTGAGATTGCCGAGATTGAGATTCAACTCGATCGACGTTCGTCCGGGCGAACCCGCCAAGTGATCGCGCTTGAGCAAGTCTTCTAGCAATTCGACAGTACCGTCATGGCGGCGCCGAAGCACTGCCTGATACGCTGTCGTCGACGCAAGTTCGTCGCCGGGTTTTGGAGTGACGCCTTTGAGCACTGCGTCGGCCTGGTCCAACTCCCCGCGCAACTGGTGGACCTTGGCCAAGCGTTCGATGAACTGCAGATCGTCGGGCCAGATGTTCATCGCCTCGTTGAGCAGAGGCATCGCGTTTGCAAAATCCCGACGCGCAATCAGCAAGTCGGCCACCAAGCGCCGCCGGCTGGGATAGAGCGGATCCACGGCGAGCGATTGCTCCAAATACGCCATGCTGTCATCCCAACGCCCCTGGCGGCGCGCGATGTAGCCAAGCGCCGCCAGTATCTCCGCGTTACCGGCCCACCTTCCGTTGAGCCGTTCGAACCGCTTGCGTGCCCCCTCGTAGTCGCGCTCGACCCGATACTGAAAGAAGGCTTCGGCAACCAGGACTTCAAGTCGATTCGGTTGCAATCTGAGCGCCTCCCCCAGGGTCTTGAGAGCAGCCTCGCGGCGCCCGGGCGTCGCGTCGCTCTGGCTGAAGTACAGATTGGAATGCGCACGCGACAACTGCGCCCAAGCCGCCGCGAAGCCAGGGTCGAGCCTGACTGCCCGCTGCAAATACTCTTGCGCGTTCCGCAAGTCGTCCCCGCTAGACTTGCGCAAGAACGCCATGCCACGAATGTAGGCGTCGTAGGCCTGCGAATTTCCGGTGAGTTTGCCTTCAAGCTCTTTTTTCTCTGCACCCGTGACCCTGGCACTCAGCGCCCTGGCGATCGCGATCGCGATTTCACTCTGCACACTGAAGATATTGTCGAGCTTGCGGTCGTAGTTCTCGGCCCACAAATGTCTGTCAGTCGCCGCTTTGATGAGCTGAACGTTGACGCGCACCGCATCGCCTTCGCGTTGCACACTGCCTTCCAAAACATTGGCGACGCCCAGCTTAAGGGCGATCTCGCGCAGATTGGTGGGCCGGCTCACCAAATGCGCGGTCGAGGTGCGTGAAATGACTTTCAACGAACCGATCTTCGTCAACTGCGTAAGGATCTCGTCTTGAATGCCTGCGGCGAAAAAAGCGTTGTCCTTTTCGGCGCTCAGATTCTCGAATGGCAACACCGCGACCGAAGCTTCCGGAACCAACGGCGCCAACGTGGGCTGCGGCGGGAACCACAACAATCCAATGGCTGCCACAACAACGGCAAGAGCGCCTGCGGCAAACGCCGCTCGCTTCACCGGTCGCGACGACCGGCGCGCCCACAAATCTCTCACTCCCCCGTGCAGCCCTCCGCGCACAGGCGCTGATGGAAGCAGCGCGAACACCTCCACCGCTTCAGCCATTTTGTTGAGCTTGATCGTGCCGCGCGATTGAAGCCGCTCGGCCAGCGGCCCTCGGATTGTGCGCCTCACATCCGCCGATACCAGCGCCGATCCCGGCTCCGCCTGCGCCATCAACCGCGCCGCTACGTTGACCCCGTGGCCGAGCAAATCACCGTTGGGTTGCACCACGACGTCGCCCAGATGCACCCCGACGCGAACTTTGGGGTCGCACTTTTCCGCAAGCTCAAACGCTGATTCAACCGCCGAAAGGCTCGAACCAAACTCCAGCATGAATCCGTCGCCTGCGGTGTTGAACACGCGGCCGGCATGGCGGGTGGCGATGGTTTCGATCACCGCTCGCAGCGCTGCAACTTCGGCCGTGGTCTTGGCCTCGTCCGCCTCTGTACGCGCGGAGTAACCAGCAACGTCGAGGGCAACGATTGTGGCAAGCCTGCGCGGTGCGGCGGTGTCGGTCAATAGAGTCTCCTCCCGCGTGACACGATAGCAGGGAAACGAGACACGGGCACGCGCCAAGAAGGGCATCTGTTTCCGTCTTTGCAAGATTTTCCCTGACAGAGGATTCGAGGTCGGCTATATGCGCCCTTCGACCGCCGCAAGGAGACCGCACCCGTGAAAGCCCTCGTTAAATCCCGCGCCGAGCCCGGCCTTTGGCTCGCCGATGTGCCCATGCCCACCATCGGCATCAACGACGTGCTGATCAAGGTCTTGCGCACCGGCATCTGCGGCACCGACCTGCACATCTATAACTGGGACGAGTGGTCGCAAAAGACGATCAAGACCCCGTTGGTCATCGGCCACGAATTCGTCGGCAAAATCGTCGAGGTCGGCCCCAACGTCACCAGCTATCGCCCGGGCGAGATCGTCTCGGGCGAAGGCCACATCGTCTGCGGCCGCTGCCGCAACTGCATGGCGGGACGCTATCACATGTGCGCCAACACCAGCGGCGTCGGCGTCAACCGCGCCGGCGCCTTCGCGGAATATATCGCCCTGCCGATGACCAACATCTGGCACCACCACGACGGCGTCGATCTGGACGTCGCCTCGATCTTCGATCCGTTCGGCAACGCGGTGCATACGGCGTTGCAGTTTCCTGTCCTGGGAGAGGACGTGTTGATCACGGGCGCGGGGCCCATCGGCATTATGGCCGCGGCCGTCGTGCGCCAGGCCGGCGCGCGCTATGTCGTCATCACCGATCTGAACGAGCCGCGCCTCGAAATCGCCCGCAAGATGAAGGTCGACCTCGCCATCAACGTCAAGGAAACCTCGGTCGCCGAAGCGCAAAAGAAACTGGGCATGAACGAAGGCTTCGACATCGGCCTCGAAATGTCTGGAAACCCGTCGGCGTTCCGCGAGATGCTGAACAATATGTGCCACGGCGGACGCATCGCGATGCTCGGCATCCCGTCGGGCGAGATGGCGATCGACTGGAACAAGGTCATCTTCAACATGCTGACAATCAAGGGCATCTACGGCCGCGAGATGTATGAGACCTGGTACAAAATGTCGGTGCTGATCCAATCGG
>JANOFD010000011.1:0-3607 GCA_031413455.1 Rhodobiaceae bacterium | reverse complement strand
CATTGGGGAATTGCTAGATCGACGTATCAGCGCCTCATTGTCCAACTCGGGAAATATTCGTGTCCTGCGGGATCAAGATGGTTGGATCAAACTACGTAGGACGAATTTGACAATTTGCTTTGAACTGCTGTGCATTCCTCTGGCAGTCGGTGGAATGATGCTTTCAGTGTTACGCTTTCGCTCGCCACTTGGTTGGGTGTTTACACGTTTCTCGTTGTGCAAACACGATTTAACAAGCAGAGAATCGAGTATCGCGGCTTACTTCGCCTTCTGCTCATTCCGTGGAATGACGTCGAGCGGATTATCGAAAATACAATGATCGGTTCTTACATATCGACACGCCGGGGAATTCTTATGGTTTCAAAATTCACGTCCGGGTTCGCACAGCTTGTTTCTCAAGCCAAAAGACACTGGGTCAAAGTTGACGCATCGCTCCGGCATACTGCTGCAAACGAATGAGCGGGAGCACCCTTCCACGCTCAACGAGATATTGCCGTTGATTTGAAAAAATTGTCGCCGTATTCGCATAGAGTGCGTTCAGGAGACTCAATGTTAGATTTTGATCAGGCAACCGCCACCCGGCTTGGTTTTCCCAAACTCAAATATGCAGCCATTGAACGAGAGCGACGTTGGTTGTGCCGCCAATTTCCTATGAGGCGAGTCATCAGTTCAAGCGCGATCACGGACCTCTATATCGCAGGTACGAGATTGCGGCTACGCGATGCCCGGCCTCTGGACGCCGGTCAACCGCTGCGCAAGTTGACCCGCAAGGTCGACGTCGACGAGTCCACGCGGCTCGTTACCTCGATCTATTTGAGCGACGACGAATTCGCGCTACTGTCGGCACTGCCCGGCAAACACATAAGCAAAACGCGCCATCGTTTGGCGCCAGTTGATGGTGTGATTGTGGCGGTCGATATATTTGACAGCCTTCTCGCCGGACTCATGCTGGCCGAAGCGGAATTCGGCAGCGAAGCAGCGATAACGGCATTTCCTGTGCCGGACTTCGCGCTCCGTGAAGTAACTGGCGACAGCCGCTACACCGGCGGAGCGCTTGCGGCCGACGGCATGCCGATCGAACGCTGAGCACAAAGGCGCTTTGTCGATGGCCCAGAGCCTTGAATTTGATGCCAACCCCTACGCTGCGCGCACGGCAAGTCTTTTCACCTTCGCACCTTTGCTCTTGGGTGTCAGAACAAGTTCGACGTCCTGATCGAGGGCTGACATGAAACGAAGCAGCCGCGCTATGGACGCCTCGCGAAAATGCCCAACCAGAATCTTTGAGAGGTCTGGTTGAGAAATACCCAACAAACGCCCCGCCGCACTCTGCGTCAGCTTTCGGGCTTTCAGAATTTCATCCAATCGACTGACGAGTTTCGCTTTCAACAGATGCTCTTCCGCATTCGGCAACTCGATGTCGGCGGGTCGTCATCACGCCTGCCATCGCAAACCTCACCGTATAAGCATGGCAAGGCTGGAAAAAGCACCAGTGTTCCGAAGGCCAGTGGCAATCTCTCCATCCATTTTCCGAACGCGGCAGTTTCCAATTGACAAGCGGCAAGAATGTTCCATATATGTTCCATACTTCTAACTCAAGCCCCTCAAGGCTGGAGTTCAGCTGCGACTTGAAAATTGAATAGGCACCACTGCGCCGTTCCGGAGAGATTACGGAGCGGTGTGGTTTTGTGCGTGCGTGGCGCGGCAATCCGGTGTCGTCGTCAGCCTCGCGCGTGCATGATTGATGCACGCTAAATTCAATCGATCAAAAACCCCTGAAAATCAGCCACTTCCAAGCTAAATTCGTAGAAATTCGACATTTAAAAATTGGCGGAAATCCTCATCATGTACACATGCACGGGAAAACGAGAATCAGACCCCCTCATCGAATTTCCGCCACTCCTTTGGTTAATCATTCTCAGGCACCCAGGTGTCAGGGGAGACAATGTTTTGCGAGTGCGTTTCGTGTCCCGCATGTCCTGCATCGCCAGCTCATGACCTCGGGTCACCCGCCTTCTGCCGCGCCGCGACTTCGTTGATCACTTTCTCGCGGCGCACGAACGTCGCTTCGATCAACGCCCTGGCCTTCGCCGTCATCTCGGGCCCTGCACGCTCCGGCGAACCGCAATCAAACGGCGGTTGCGGATCATACTCAAGATAGAGCTGGATCATTTTCGCAGTCTCTGCCCCCCACTCTTCGGCAATCACAGTCAACGCAAAGTCGATACCGGCCGTCACCCCGCCGCCCGAGATGCGATTGCGATCTTTCACCACCCGCGCGTTGACCGAAATGGCGCCAAACGCTGGCAACATATCGCGCCACATCCAATGACACGCCGACTTGTAGCCCGTGATCAAACCAGCCGCACCCAGCACCAGCGACCCCGTGCACACCGACGTCACATACTTCGCATGCACCGCCTGCTGGCGCAGGAAACCCAAGGTCTCTTCGTCCGTCATCAACGCCGTCTGACCGGCTCCACCTGGAACACAAATCATGTCGAGTTGCGGGCAGTCTTTGAACGTGGTTGTCGGCATCAGCGCCAGGCCCGCATCCGACGGAATGGGTTCAATCGCCTTCCAAATGTAGTGAACCTTCGCCCCCGGCGCCCGCGACAGAAACTGCGCCGGTCCCGTAAGGTCCAGTTGCGTCAAGTCGGGATAAAGCAGAAAGCCAATGTGGAAGGGGGCAGTCATGAGAATCCTCCAAAGGTTTAACCCCATTGCTCATGCGCCGCCCCGGACATCAAACCTAGTTCAGCGCAACACTAAACGCTCAATCATCGACTGACAACCGGCTCGCCAGCCTCGCCGGGTGGATCGACGCCAACCTCAACAAACCGCTCGACGTCGAAGCGCTCGCTGATCGCGCCGCCATGAGCCCACGCTCGTTCCACCGTCACGTTTGCAAGGAACTAGGCGTTTCGCCTGCACGATTTGTCGAAGCCGTTCGACTTGACGCGGCGCGGCGGCTGCTCGAAGCCCGCACGCTCGACCTTGCCCAAGTCGCCGAACGCACCGGATTCTCAGGCCCCGACCACCTGATCCGCGCCTTCGGCAGGCGTTTGGGGGTGACGCCGACGGCCTACCGCCAGATGCACGGCGCTTGATGACTGAAACCTGAAGGGCTAGCGGCTAAATTGAGTCACGTCAGAGGGCAACGCAGCGACTTTAAGACCTCCCAGATTTGTCCGCACAGAATTGCCGTCAGCGTATACATAAATTAGATCATCAGCAGCGGCGTCGTAAGTTATATGCGACGGCAGAAACTTTGGGACGCTATTAGGATCGCGCGCGGCAAACTTAGAGAATTGTTGCCACTCAGCGTACGCCGCATCCCGAAGCAAATTGAATGCGGAACGGGCGTTGGAGGTGCCCGGCTGTTGATGTGGCCCCACTACGCTGAGAAGCACGCGAGTTAGAGCGGGGAACCGCCCTTCCATGTTTTGCTTTAACTTGTCCAATATCTGCTGAGCGACCTTGTACTGCAGGGGGTCCATGCCATCCGGCTCGGTGCCGAACATGGGAAACACATCATCCACGATGTCAAACGCGAGAGACCACCACACATCGTTGGGACCACCATTGATGGTGACGTCGTTGGCAATCG
>JANOFD010000010.1:0-9431 GCA_031413455.1 Rhodobiaceae bacterium | reverse complement strand
GTGTTCTCGCCCAGCTACTGGTTCTCCACCGCCATCGCCGAAGAAACCGCGCGCACGCCACTGCAGCCCGGGCAGCGGGCTTACGTGTACGTCGGCGGTTCAGAGGGCAGCGGGATGCTGACGGACGCCGAGGCCATGGTGGCGATCTGGAAAGCCACGCTGCCCGAAGCGCAACCGGCCTGAATTACCTTTACGGCGGCCAGGCCATTGATGCGGTGTTGCTGGCCAAAAATACCGGTGCCTCGGGAGCGCAGTTTGATCAAACAGATTTCTTGCTCGGCGTTTTTGGGTTCCTTGCAAATGTTATGGTCATCGTGGCGCTTTTGCGGGTTGTCATTTTTGGCGACAGAAAGCCGGGGTTGGCTGTCTATTTATGGTTTGGTGCCACTGAACTGCGCTTGGTCGGCGTCTATGTCCTGCTGGTGGTCGCGGCGGTGGCGGCTGTCATGGGTGCCGGGCTTGCCCTTAGTCTGTTCGCGGCGCTAGCCACCGCAATACCCGGTCTGGCGATCGTGGTGCCGCTCGCGTTCGCAGCGCTCGTAATCGGCCTCATCTGGATTGCTCTGAAATTGATGATTATTCCAGCGGTCGTGGTGGCTGAGAATTCGTTGGGTGTGGAGCGTTCATGGGCGCTGATGCATGGCAATGCCTTGAGGATGTTTCTTGTGCTTGTGATGACATACATCCCGATCGGAATTGCAGGTGCCTTGGTCTTGATGGCAATCCTTGGCAATGACATGACACCGTTCCCCGAATTCCAGGCGCTTGCTTCGGGTAGGCTGACGCCTGACGAAGTTCGCCAGGGTGTGGATCTCTGGCAACTTGGTCTTCTCAAGGCCATGCGCATGCACTGGGTGGAAATCAGTATCATGAATTTCATAGGGGGCATCATTGGTGCGGCCTTGGTCGCCGGTGTCACCGGAAACGCCTACACCGCGCTTGCCGGAGAGCGCCACTGACGGCGGAAGTTGAGAGTTCGGGCCGCTCCCATCTCAGCCTCATTTCTGCTTACCCCGCCCGCGCCTTTTTTGGTTTGGGTTTCTGCGCCAGTTCGGCTCGTTGACTCTGGCGCTTTAGCAGCGGTTTCAGGAACTGGCCCGTGTATGAGCGCGCAACTTTGGCGACATCTTCCGGTGTTCCGGCCGCCACGATTTCGCCCCCACCATCGCCGCCCTCAGGTCCCAGATCAATGATCCAGTCGGCGGTTTTGATCACTTCAAGGTTGTGCTCAATGACCACCACCGAATTGCCCTGGGTAACAAGTTCGTGCAGCACATCCAGCAATTTGCGTACATCGTCGAAATGCAAACCGGTTGTTGGTTCGTCCAGAATATACAACGTCCGGCCTGTCGAACGACGCGACAGCTCCTTTGACAATTTTACGCGTTGTGCTTCGCCACCGGACAATGTCGTCGCCTGTTGACCGACTTTGACATAGCTCAGGCCGACACGTTTCAGTGTTTCCATCTTTTCGCGAATGCTGGGTACCGCCTGGAAGAATGTGGCCGCATCTTCGACCGTCAGGTTCAACACATCGGCAATCGACTTGTCCTTGAATTTGACGTCAAGCGTTTCGCGATTATACCGTTCGCCCTTGCAGATATCGCATTGCACATAGACGTCGGGCAAAAAGTGCATTTCAATCTTGATGACGCCGTCGCCCTGACAAGCCTCGCAGCGCCCGCCCTAGACGTTGAAGGAAAAGCGGCCTGGGCCATATCCGCGAACTTTGGATTCCGGTAGCCCTGAAAACCAGTCGCGGATGTGCGTGAAGGCGCCGGTGTAGGTCGCGGGATTGGAACGCGGCGTGCGCCCGATTGGCGATTGATCGATATCTATGACCTTGTCGAGGTGCTGCAAGCCTTCGATCTTGTCGTGGGGCGCCGGGTTTTCCCGTGCGCCATTCAGCTTGCGCGCCGCCATTTTGTACAGTGTTTCGATGACCAGCGTGGACTTGCCGCCGCCGGAAACGCCGGTGATGCAGGTAAATGTGCCAAGCGGTATTTCGGCGCTGACATTGCGCAAATTGTTTCCGCGTGCGCCGACGACCTTGACCGATTTGCCGTTTCCCGCGCGCCGCACAGTCGGCACAGGAATCTGGCGCAATCCGACAAGATATTGCCCAGTCAGGCTCGCCGGATTTTGCATCACCTCGTCAGGGGTGCCTTCGGCCACAATCTCGCCGCCATGAATGCCGGCGCCCGGCCCCATATCGATCACGTAGTCGGCGGTGCGGATCGCGTCTTCGTCGTGCTCGACGACAATCACCGTATTGCCCAGATCGCGCAAGCGCCTCAGCGTTTCAAGCAGCCGATGATTGTCGCGCTGGTGCAAACCAATCGACGGTTCGTCTAGCACATACAGCACACCAGTCAGTCCGGAGCCGATCTGTGAGGCGAGCCGGATGCGCTGGCTCTCGCCGCCGGACAATGTTCCCGAGCCGCGCGACAGTGTCAGATACTCAAGTCCCACGTCGTTGAGGAACCGAAGCCGCTCGCGGATCTCTTTCAAAATGCGCGCCGCGATTTCTTTCTGCTTGGAATTGAATTTCGCATCAATCGTTCGAAACCACTCATCGGCCGCCCGAATGGAGAGATCGCAAATCTCTCCCGCATGCTTGCCGCCAATTTTAACCGCCAGCGCTTCGGGTTTCAGCCGGTAGCCGTGGCATGTCTCGCACCGGCTTTGATCCTTGAACCGCTCAAGCTCTTCGCGCATCCATGCGGAATCCGTTTCGCGGTAACGCCGTTCCAGATTTGGCAATACGCCCTCGAACACTTTTTTGGTTTCGTACCGGCGCAGTCCGTCGTCATAAACGAATGCAATCACGTCTTCGCCTGAGCCCTGCAGCACCACATCGCGTGCTTTTTTCGGCAAGTCTTTCCAGGCAACGGTCATCGAGAACTTGTAGTGCTTGGCCAGGGACTCCAGCGTTTGGCCGTAAAGTGTCGACGTTGCTTTCGACCATGGCGCAATCGCGCCGCCCTTCAACGACAAGTTTTCATCTGGAACAATCAGCGCTTCATCGAAAAACATCTGCGTGCCCAGCCCGTCACATTTTGGGCAGGCGCCGTGCGGACTGTTGAATGAAAACAGGCGCGGTTCAATCTCGGGAATTGTAAATCCTGAAACCGGACAGGCAAATTTTGCCGAAAAAATAATCCGTTCAGGGTCGCCGTCTTTGGTTTTTTTATCTGCAAGCTCGGCAACCGCAATGCCATCAGCAAGCTTAAGTGCTTGCTCGATGCTGTCGGGCAGGCGATTGCCGATATCGCTTTTCACGGCCAACCGGTCCACGACCACATCGATGTCGTGTTTCAGTTTTTTGTCGAGCGCAGGTACCTTGTCGATTTCGTAGAACGCGCCATCGACTTTCACGCGTTGAAAGCCACGCTTTTGTAAATCCTGCAGGTCCTTGCGGTACTCACCCTTGCGGCCCCGCACAATCGGCGCCAACAGATAAAACCGCGTCCCTTCGGGCAGGGTCATTACACGGTCTGCCATCTGACTGACGGTTTGGCTTTCTATCGGCAACCCGGTCGCGGGCGAGTGGGGCACACCGACACGCGCAAACAGCAAGCGCAGATAGTCATAAATCTCGGTTACAGTGCCGACCGTTGATCGCGGATTGCGTGATGTCGTTTTTTGCTCGATCGAGATGGCGGGCGACAACCCGTCGATGTGATCGACATCGGGCTTTTGCATCAGCTCCAGAAACTGGCGGGCATAGGCCGACAGGCTTTCGACATAACGCCGCTGCCCCTCGGCATAGATCGTGTCGAAGGCCAGCGACGACTTGCCCGACCCCGACAGCCCCGTCATCACCACCAGCTGGTCGCGCGGGATGTCTACATTGACGTTTTTCAGATTGTGTTCGCGTGCCCCGCGAACCGAAATGTTCTTTTGCATGAGCCCCTTAGATGGTCCTGACCGTCCCACGATTCGATTCCGCTCCACAGATTTGACTGCTGATAGCTTGACTTTCAGAACGTATCAAGAACAATATACCTAGAAGACCACCACTTCCGGTGGTTAATGTCTCCAGGTCAAGCGCAAGAAGAAGGAACACATCGATGGCGGGCGTCAATAAAGTGATTTTGGTTGGAAATCTGGGCCAGGACCCTGAGGTGCGCCAGATGCCCTCAGGCGGCTCGGTGGTCAATCTGAGTGTGGCAACGTCAGAATCCTGGCGCGACAAGACTTCGGGTGAGCGCAAGGAAAAGACCGAATGGCACAAAGTGGTGATTTTCAACGAGAACCTGACGAAGGTTGCCGAAAAATACCTCCACAAGGGCTCGAAGGTCTATCTGGAAGGTCAGCTTCAAACCCGTAAGTGGACCAACAAGGACGGACACGACCAGTATACGACCGAAGTTGTGCTGCAACGCTTCCGTGGCGAGCTGGTTATGCTGGACGGCAAGGGCGGTGGCGACAGTGGCGCGATTGAAGGCTCATCAACTGGCGGTGGCGGCCGGCGCGCGGTTGCTGCGGGCGGCCGAGGCGAGGCGCAGGACTTCTCCGCCGACCCGAATGATGAGATTCCGTTTTGATCGCGATCTGACAAAGTCGAGTATGGCGCGCTTGCCTTGTGGCGAGCGCGCTTCTTTTTTTGCGTGTCGGTAACCGGAGCCCGCTATGAGTACGTTCGATCCGGACCGTATACTCGCCGTGCTTGACAAGTGTTGTTCGGCGTACGCGTTTCCGATGCTAGACAACGGTTACGTTTATATGGCGGCAACGCGACAGTCGATGTACCGTTCGGAGACGAACTGGGCGATAGTGATTGAGCTGTTTGGATTTGCGCCGCGAGGCATGCTGCCAGGCACATCCATCCAGACATTTGCTCAGACGCTGCACGAGCGCAATCGGCCGGAGAACTATGTCAGCCTGGAGGCACACGAGCGCTACCTAGCGGAGAATCCGCATAACGAATGGCGCGACATATGGCCGATCGCGGAGGGTTCCTGGCAAGATGAAGGCTCTCACGAGTTGCTCAGCGCCCATCCTTCAGCGCTCTCACTTCGCGGCCGCTCGATCAAATTGCCCGATCCGGCGGTCTACAAATCTTGCGGTATTGCGTTGGAAGAGTGGCCGCGTGTGCGTATTTCGGAATTTTGTCGGTGGCTGGCTGAGACGGAGCGAGACGCCGTTCTCGCCACTTGCGAGGAGCGTCGTGTCAGCGTCGAACCAAACATGAAGCAAATCCTCCAGCTTGAAGAATGGCATCATCCCGATCTTGTGAATGGAGAAGTCGCAAGCAGTTCGCAAACGTTTCAGCAACTCGCTCGCGTGTTGTCTACGGGTGACGTGGCGCTGTACCGACCTGTGGAAGCGCCCAACACGCACTGGCGCAATTGGCCTGATGGCGGTTCACTCTGATGACAGTCTACATCGCCCTGCTTCGTGCGGTGAATGTCGGCGGGACTGACAAGTTGCCGATGATGGAGCTTAAAGCGATGTGCGTCGCGGCGGGGTTCGCGAAGGTTCAGACGTATATCGCCAGTGGCAACGTCGTGTTCCAAAGCGCGGCGCCGGAAAAGAAGGTCAAGGCGCTGTTGGAAGCACAGTTGAAAGCATACGCCGGAAAACCGGTCGGGGTCGTGGTGCGGACGGCGGGCGAAATGGCGGCGGTGCTCAAGTCCAATCCGTTTGCAAAAGCCGCGCCGAACCGGACCGTGGCAATCTTCCTCGACGACGCACCGCCCGCCGACGCGTTGAGTTATGCCGTGGGCCGGAAGAGTGAAGAGATGCGGTTGGGTACGCGCGAGATCTACGTCCACTATGGCGACGGCATGGCCAGTTCAAAACTGAAAATTCCGGCGGCGAAAGCTGGGACGGCGCGCAATATGAACACGATCGCCAAACTGGCGCGACTCGCGGCCGAAGTTTGAAGCTCGATGACGCAGACCTCTCTTACGGTTCACGGCCTCGATCTTTCCTATTTCACCGGAAAGCTCGAGGCCTATTTGCGCGCCAAAGGCATTGCTTACGAACTGCGTGAGATGACCACGCGCAGTTTTCGCGATTGCGCGCGTGCGACCGGCGTTCGGCAGATGCCGCAAGTCGAGTGCCCTGACGGAACCTGGCTTACAGACAGCACACTGATCATCAGGCATTTTGAAAAAACCAGGCCCGATCCAGAAATCACACCTCGCGACCCGGTGGTGCGGTTCATCGCGCGCCTGATCGAAGACTTTGGCGATGAGTCACTTTGGCGGCCCGCGCTCTATTACCGGTGGGCTTTCGCCGATGACGCGCGGCTGATGAGTGGCCGGATCGCGCGCGGCATGTTGCGCGACGTGCCATTGCCGTTTTTTCTGCGCCGCCAACTCATTCTTCGACGGCAGAAGGGCGTGTATCTGCGCCAGGACGGCGTTACGCCGTCAACCCGCCATGCAATTGAAAAGCTCTATTTTGAAACACTTGCTGCAATGGAATCCGCGCTTGAGCACAATCAATTCGTGCTAGGCGCACGCCCCTCCGAGGCTGATTTTGGGTTGTTTGGTTCAATGTTCCGGCACTTCTTTTCTGATCCTACGCCCGCCAAAATCATGCGCGATGTCGCACCGCGCACACTCGCATGGGTGGCGAGGCTGTGGGCCCTGACGCCTGGCGACTTCGTCCCGGCACTGCAGTCCGCGTTGATTCCGCCCGCGTGCGGACCATTGTTGCGCCTGGTCGCCGGCACACATCTGCCCTACATGTACGCCAATGCAAATGCAGTCGCTGCCGGCGCTAAGACCGTGCGGTTTGAAGATCACGGTGCACACTTCGAATGTCCGGCAAGCCCTTACCGCGCGTGGTGCCTGGGTGAACTTCAAGCTGAATTTTTGACGCTCGATCTCTCCGCGCAAAAAGCCGTGACGGATCTTTTTCCGCTGGATGAAACGGGCAGGGTGCTGAGCCAGCCACGCCATACGTTAGCGTTTTCGATCCCGTCACTGCCAATAATCCCGGCTGGCAGGGCGCAGGTGCGCGATAGAAGCTGGGTATAGAAAACAATGTTGGAATTCAGGTTGTCCAGCCGGACTCGGGCAGTCGCCAGTAAACGCCATCTTTTCGTGCCAGCATCCTGTAACCGATGAGTTCGCGGCGGAATGTTTCGCGGTCGTGATGTCTGCGCTCTATCAGCGCGTTGACCTCGCTTTCGCTGTACTGGCGATCCTCTTCGAACTGGCGTACCAGCCAAACCAGAATGACGCGGCGCTTTTTGCGGTTGGCGGGAAAGTCCTTCAGCTTTCCATCCGGTGTCATGTAGTTGCGGACGATTTTCTCATCGTTAGTGGGTTGAGCCCCAATGCTTGTCATCGCTGCAAGCTGCCCCGGTGCCAGGAGCGAACGGGCCAGGCGTGACAAAGTCCGGGCTTCAAGCGAGTACCAATGCGTGTTGCCATCCTGGCGCAAGTTGACGAGGCCGGCTGCCCGCAGCATTCCCAGATGGTGCGAAATCGTTGGCTCCTTCAGCGACATGCGCTGGGCCAACTCGTGCACATTGTGTTCGCGCTCGGCCACGAACCCGAGGAGGCGTAACCGGCTTTCATGGGCCAACGCCTTGAAAAACTGCAGCAGCATTTCGGGATCCTGGCTGGTCAAGTTTTTATCTCGATAAATATCTAATTAGATGTGTATTGAAATAGAATCTGCTCCGCAAGGGCGCGCCGATATATTGACATATCGAAATTTATCTATATATAAGCCCGTATGCTCGAAACTGACCGCATATTCAAAGCCTTGAGCGATCCCGCCCGGATCAAGATCCTGGAGTTTCTGCGTGCGCCTGGAGCCGGTTGCTGCACGTTTCAGGGACTCATCTGTGCCTGTGACGTCGAGCGCATCCTCGTCGTTTCCCAAGCGACAGTCAGCCACCACATGAAATTGCTGGTCGATGCAGGGCTGGTGCGCGCTGAAAAACGCGGCCGCTGGATGCACTACACTCTCAAACACGACAACTTCGCTCAGGCGATGAACTGGTTGTCGCCGTTCACAAGAGAACCTGCGTGCCTGCCAGGCTGCGTGAGCGCATGAGTATTGCACCCACGATGGAGAGGCCTGCGCCATACGGTGTGCTGGGGCTGCAGGATTTGAACAGCAAACTCGCAACCGTAGAGGTTGTGGTGTCGCCTGATGACGCGCGGACGATGGACGATGTGGTGGCGGCTGTTTACCAGGTTGTCGCAACCCCGGCCTATCAGGCTGCTTCGCTTGCTTCGGCGCCCGAGATCGCATGCGAATCATCCCAGCGCGTGTCCGGATTATTCTCGGGGTTCGATTTTCATCTAACGCCGGATGGTCCGAAACTGATCGAGATCAACACCAACGCTGGCGGTGCCTTCTACACAGCGCTTATCGACGACATGCAATTCCAGCGCGGGCAGCGAGCGGCAAAGCCAATGGGGTATTGGTCGAAGTTATTCGTCGAGCACATCCGAACTGAATGGGCGCTCGCGGGTACGGGCCAATTGCGCACTGTCGCGATTATCGATGACGCGCCGGACGAACAGTTCCTTCGCCTGGAGTATCACCTCGCGAGCCAAATCCTGTGCGAAGCTGGCCTCGCGGTGATCATCGCGGACCCCGGCGCGTTACGTTTTCACGGCAATCGCCTGTGGCACGAAGCAACACCCATAGATCTTGTCTACAATCGCTTGACGAGCTTTGCCCTTGAACGCGAGATCGACCGGCCTTTGTACCTAGCATTGCGCGCGCGTGCGGCGGTGATAACGCCAGACCCACGCAACCATGCGCTGCTGGCGTGCAAGAGAAATCTCACGCTTCTGAGCGACGACGCCTTCCTTTGCGACGCCGGTTTGGATGCCGGAGCGCGGACATTGCTCGCAGCCGCGGTTCCAAGAACAATTTCTGTCACGTTAGACAACGCTGTCGAATTGTGGAGCAATCGCGCCCAGTATTATTTCAAACCCATCAGTGGCTACGGCTCACGCGGCGTTTACGCGGGGGCCAAGCTCACTGTGAAAACCTGGAACGAAATTTTTCCAGGCGGTCAGTATGTCGCCCAAAGCAAAATAGACCCGCCGCGCATCGATGTTCCCGGTTCGCCCGCCATGCGTTACGACATCCGCAACTTTACCTATGGCGGCAAGTCGTTCATGAGAGTAGCCCGTGTCTATCGCGGCCAAACCACTAATTTCCGTACACCGGGTGGAGGCTTTGCCCCGGTGTTTGTTGGCTGAAGGTGAGGGAAAAGAACACGTTTTGCACAAGCAAATAGTCCATGCGGATCGTGTCACATCCTGAGATAAGAAAATGGCGGTTTTCTGTGCCGCAACAACCTTAAATTTCGCTTAAATTTCCTAGGCTTGGAGGCCGTGAGCGGCTATGGTCCGGCCCGAACTTCCAACCTGACTGAAAACCCCCTTGTCCGACACAAATAATGAAAAGCCGACGGGCGGAAAACCCGCCGGTCCTGGTGG
>JANOFD010000009.1:0-7849 GCA_031413455.1 Rhodobiaceae bacterium | reverse complement strand
AGATGCTGGCTGCCAATGCGGCATCGGCATGGGCGATCCCGAACACGTCTTTAACAGCATCGCCGCCGAATAGAAGGAAAAACTCTTATGTCCAACATCACCAAAGACAAAGCCTACGACGCCGTCGATCCCTCAGACTTCGCCTCGATGATGGACGTCGACCGCTTCAACGCGCGCTCGACCGCCTTCGACAAGATCATCTCGGCTACCCACGATCATTTCTGGGACCCGCTCGATCCCAAATATATCGACTTCACCACGCCGTTCGATCTCGAGAACGAATACATCATGCCGGCCTGGCTCAACCTCGACCTGCAAACAGAGATCGGCAAAAAGCTCGACGAAAAGCAGAAGATCAAGCTGGTCAATTCCTCCGCGCGCTGGGGCATGTCCTCGATCCTGCACGGCGAGCAAGGCGCGCTCTCGCTTTCCGCCTCGCTCTGCCACATCCTGCGCGATCCCGGCGCGCAAGAGTATGCAGCCAACCAAACCCGCGAAGAAGCCCGCCACGTCACCGGCTTTTCGATGTACATCAAGGCCCGCTGGGGCAAGCCGCTGGCCGTGGGTCCGGCACTGGGCAATCTGCTCACCGAAATGGTGCTCTCGCCCTACGTCTGGAAGAAACTCGTCGGCATGCAGATGCTGGTCGAAGGCCTGGCCATGGGCGCCTTCGCCACGAATTATCAGTACACGAACGACCCGTTGCTCAAGCGCCTCTGCCAGCTCGTGATGACGGACGAAGCCTTCCACCACAAATTCGGAAAAATCTGGGCCGACCGCACGATCCCGCATTTGTCCGAAACCGAACGCAACCTGATCGAGGATTGGGCGGCGCAAGTCTTCACCGGCCTGCTCTTCAACTTGGGCAGCCCCGAACAAAAGAAACCGATCTACGCCGAATTCGGCATCGACTGGGAATGGGCGCAATCAGCCTTCCGCGAAGCCTTCACCGACGCCCGCGTGCGCGAGCGCCTGAAGGATCCAACCAGCATCTTCCGCGTGCTGATCAAAACGCTGCTCAACGCCGGCATCATCACGGATCGCACGCGCGGCACCTACGCCGCCTTCGTCGACATGGCCGAGCTGCACAAGGAAGGCAACCACATGATCGGCGACGACATCGCCGAAGAAGGCATCCGCTACCTGATGCAAATCAACGGCGGCCAGGGACGCACGCCGATCGGCATCGCGGCGGAGTAAACTACACCAGTGCAGCGGAGAGGCCCTCATCAGTCCCGCCGAAGTGGCGGGCCAGATTCCCCCAAAATGAGAAGCGCTCACCTCATTTCTTAGCCCTTCGCCCTCTTGCGGGAGAAGGTGGCGCGGCGCACTTTGCGCCGTGACGGATGAGGGACCTCTCCGCCTCACAAACCTGTCAAGGAGCGCGGGCATGGATTACTCAAAATACCAGAGCATCAAAGCCTCGCGCGACCGGCGCGTCCTCACGCTCACCCTGTCGAACCCGGCAAAGCTCAACGCTGTCGACGGGCGCATGCACCACGAACTTTCGCAAATCTTCTATGACGTCCAGGACGACACGAAAACAGACATCGTCATCTTGACCGGCGAAGGAGCGGCGTTCTCTGCCGGCGGCGACATCGAATGGATGCGCCGCTCCGCCGAAGGACTAGAGCCTGGTCCCGGCCCCATCGAAGGCAAGAAAATCATCTTCGGCCTTCTCGATCTCGAAAAGCCGCTCATCGCCAAAGTGCGCGGCCCCGCCATCGGCTTGGGCTGCACCATCGCGCTGTTCTGCGACGTGATCTTCGCCTCCGACACCGCCCGCTTCGCCGACCCGCATGTGAAAGTGGGCGTCGTCGCGGGCGACGGCGGCGCGGTGATCTGGCCCCAGCTCGTGGGCTACGCGCGCGCCAAGGAATATCTGATGACCGGCGATCCCCTTACCGCAAGCGAGGCCGAACGCATCGGCCTCATCAATCACGTTGTGCCCGACGCCGAGCTCGACGCCCGCGTCCAGGCCTTCGCTACCAAATTGGCAAACGGCGCACCGCAGGCAATCAAATACACCAAAGTCTCCGTCAACCTGGCGCTCAAGGCGCTCGCCCACACGGTTCTCGACGCCTCGATGGCTTACGAAATGGTCACTTTCACGACCAAAGATCATCGCGAAGCCGTCGCCGCGTTCCTCGAAAAGCGCAAACCCAAATTCACGGGGACGTGATGACGACCTTGTTTGCCGGTCTCGAAGAGACTTTACCTGATGGGGCAGAGCTCTTCCGCAACCGCCTGTCACCGGTCGAACAACACGTGATCCTGGACGAAGTTCAACGCATCATCGCCCAAGCGCCGCTCTTCCGCCCGCAAATGCCAACCGGCCCCACCATGATCAACAGCCTGACCAATTGCGGTCCCCTCGGCTGGATCTCGGACCGCCGCGGCTATCGCTACGAACCCGCGCACCCGATAACCGGCGAACCCTGGCCGCCAATCCCCTCACAAGTTCTCGCTTGCGCCGAAAGCCTCACGCGAGAAGCGGGCCTAGGCAACTACGAACCTGACGCCTGTCTGGTGAATCGCTACGAGGCCTCCGGTAAACTCAGCCTCCACCGCGACTACGACGAAGCCGATTTCCAATGGCCGATCGTCTCGTTCTCATTCGGTAACGACGCTGTCTTTTTGCTCGGTGGCATGAAGCGCAGCGACCCCACAGTACCCATAACGCTGCACTCAGGCGACGTCATGGTCCTTGGCGGACCCAGCCGCCTGCGCTATCACGGTGTCCGTCGCATCCGGCCCGGCACCTCACCAATCGAACACGCGGCCTTGCCCGAAGGCGGCCGCATCAACCTCACCCTCAGGCGCGCCCGACCATGAACGAAAGCGAAGACCTCCGTCTCATCCGCGACAGCGTCCGCCGCTTTGTCAGTCAACACATGCCGCGCGAAGCCGCCCGCAAATGGGACAAGGAAAACATCTTCCCGCGCGATGTCTACGCCGAGCTCGGCAAAATGGGCGTCATGGGCCTGACCGTGCCTACTGAATATGGCGGCCAGGGCGTCGATATCCCCGCAACCATGACGGTGATCGAGGAACTCGCGAAACGCTCGTCGGCCATCGCCTGTCCCTATATCATGGCCGCCTGTTACGCCGGCATGAACCTCGTCGAATCCGGCTCCGAGGTTCAAAAGCGCGCGCTCCTACCCAAAGTCGCAAAGGGCGAACTCCTTTTCGCCTACGGGCTCTCCGAACCCAACGTCGGCGGCGACCTCGCGACAGTCGAAACGTCAGCCCGCCGCGAAGGCAATCGTATCCTGCTCTCGGGCACCAAACGCTGGTGCACCGGCGCCCAAATCGCCGACTATGTGTTTTGCCTCGCCCGCACTGGCCCCAAAGACGACCGCTACAAAAACCTGACGATCTTCCTCGTGCCGCCGAAATCGCAAGGCGTCACCATCCGCCCGCTCGACCACTTGGGCATTCGCGGCGTTGAAACCAACGACGTCATCTTCGAAGATGTTGAGATCGGTGACGACGCCATTCTGGGCGGCGCGCTAATGTGGAATCAGGGTTGGAAACAACTGGCTTCCCGCGCGCTGGAAGTTGAAAAACTGGAACTCTCGGCCGTTGCCCTGGGCCTTGCCGAAGCAGCCATTGCCGATGCGATGGGCTATGCCCAAACCCGAATCCAGTTCGGCAAGCCCATCGCCGCCCATCAGGCCATTCGCCACACCATTGCCGAGGTCAAAACCAAAGCCCTCGCCATGCGTCTGATGCTGACCCACGCGGCAAATCTCGTTCAGGACCGCAAACCAAGCGCCATTGAATCGTCAATGACGAAACTCTTCTGCTGCGAGGGTGCCTCTGAAATTACACTCGCCTGCCAGCGCGTGATGGGCGCCTACGGCCTCTCGGACCTGATGGACATGGAACGCTACGTCCGCGACGCAATCTCATTGCCCATCGTCGGCGGATCGTCCAACATGCAAAAAAACAACATCGCCAACCGACTGAAACTCGCCGAATGACGAACACACCCAACAACGTTGCAACACACGCGCTTGCTAGAGCGTGTCAACACGCGTTGAGAAGAAAGAAGATTGAACCACCAGGAACACCAAGAAATTCGTGCTGGCATTCCGCCGGTGGGCAGTTGAAATCGGATCAGGCGCTTCCCGCCAACCAAACACTCGACACACCCCAACCGCCAACGGCACATCGCAAGCCCCTTGGTGTCCTTGGTGGTTCAACTACTTCCAGAGCCTCCGCCGGCTCCGTGCTTACGGAATGCACCCCATGACCGACATCATCGCCGCCGCGCGCAGCTTCCAGGACGAATTGAAACTACGCGCCGTCGAAATCGAATCCGGCCGCAAGCTCCCCGCCGACATCGCCGCGCGCTTTGCCGAAACGGGGTTCTATCGCCTCTGCGTGCCCAAGGCCTATGGTGGCATCGAAGCCAATCCCCTGACGCTTTCGCATGTCATCGAAACTTTGGCTGAAGCCGACGCCTCGGCAGCCTGGTGCGTGATGATCTGCGCCACGACCGGCTTGGTCGCGGGCTACATGCCGCCAGCAACGGCGCGAGAAGTCTGGCGCGACCCCAACTTCATCGTCGCCGGAGTCTTTGCGCCGCGCGGCAAAGCGGTCGAGGACGGTGACCACTACCTCGTCAATGGCCGCTGGCAATGGGGCTCGGGCTCGCCGAACGCCAAGGCGATCATGGGCGGTTGCGTCGTCATACGAAACGGCGAGCCGGTATTGCTGCCCTCCGGCATCCCGGATTCGCGCATGATCATGTTGCCGATATCCGAAGCCGAGCTGATGAACAACTGGGACGTCTCGGGCCTCTGCGGCACCGGCAGCCAGGACTTCGCCTTCGTCAACAAACGCGTGCCCAAGGACATGAGCGTGGGTCTGATGAGCGACAAGCCACTCGACCGCCCGCTCTACTCCTTCCCGGTTTTCGGCCTTCTCGCCGCCGGCATCGCCGCTGTCATGCTGGGCCTCGCGCGTGCGAGCATCACGGAACTGGTGGCCCTTGCTGGCGGCAAAACCCCCGAAGGTCACCGCAAACCATTGGCAACGCGCACCAATACACAAGCGGACGTGGCCGATGCCGAAGCGTTGACCCGCTCCGCGCGCGCCTATCTGCACGAAAGTATAAACGCCGCCTGGATCGACGCACAAACGGGCCAGCCCCTCAGCGCCGACCGCCGTCTTGACATCAGACTGGCATCAAGCCACGCCGCCCGCGCCTCGGTGCGCGCTGTTGACTTGATGTACAATCTGGGCGGCGGCACGTCGGTCTACAAAAAATCTCCCTTGCAGCGGATTTTCCGCGACGTGCACGTTGCATCACAACATATGATGATAGGCACCCCAACCATGGAAACGGTTGGCCGGGTGCTATTGGGTCAGGAAACGGACATCACCCAACTATGAGCGAACTGAAACTTGTCATTGCCGGCGCCGCTGGCCGCATGGGTCAAGCCATTCTCCGTGCAGCCTTGAGTCAGCCAGCAATCAAAATCATCGCAGGCCTCGAAGCCCAAGGTCACGCGGCGCAAGGCATTGACCTTGGGCGTCTCGCCAATCTGCCGGACATCGGCGCCAAAATAGAATCAGACCCCTTGCCCGTGATTGCAAAAGCCGATGCCATCATCGATTTTACGCAAGCCTCGGTCAGCCTCACGCTCGCCGATCTCGCAGCCCAGGCGCGCATCGTCCATGTCATCGGTACCACCGGCTTTGACAGCGCCGATGAGGCCCGCATCAAAGCCGCCGCCCGCCACGCAACGATCGTCAAGTCCGGCAACATGAGCCTCGGCGTGAATCTGCTGGCGGGCCTTGTCGAACTCGCCGCCCGCGCCTCGGGAGCAGCCTTTGATATTGAGATCGTCGAACTGCACCATCGCCTGAAAGTGGACGCGCCATCGGGCACCGCCCTGTTGCTCGGACAGGCAGCAGCGCAAGGCCGCGATGCCAAGCTCGATGACCTTCGATCACAACCCCACCACGGCAAGTCCGGGCCGCGCGCCGCCAGCTCCATCGGCTTTGCCAGCCTGCGCGGCGGCTCCGTCGTCGGCGATCATACCGTAATCTTTGCGGGCGAAGGCGAGCGCATCGAACTCACTCACCGCGCCGAAGATCGCACAATCTTCGCCAGCGGCGCTCTGAAAGCAGCTTTATGGGGGCAAGGCAAAGGCCCCGGCCTTTTCGACATGCAAGACGTGCTAGGCCTGCGACCCCAGATCTGAGGTCTTCGCAACCCGCAGCGCTTCCCGCAACACAGCGGCAAAGGCCTGGCGCTCGAAATGAGATAGGTAGCTGCCAACCTCAACCGCGTTCCCATGACTGCGTAGCGTAACAGTGCCGCGCGTTTCGTCGCCGTCGTACTTTATGCTCGCCCAGTATGACGGGAAGCGCCACTCTTGCCGCCGCCCGTGCTGGTCGACACGCTCGACAATGATCGACGCGCTGGCAATCGTAATCCGTTCATAAGCTGCAGCCTGCGCATAGCTCAGTCTGAACGCGACATAGATCGCCAGAACATCCAGGCCCAGAAATCCGGCAACCGGCCAAGCGCCAGCCAATACGAACACGATGCCGGCAACCGCATTGATCGCAATGACGGCGATCAACAGCACGCGAAAACCCTCGACGCCAAGAGAGCGATGCGGACACGAGGTCACGTCAAAGGTGGGTCCGGCAGCATCCATGTGTCGAGCATATCGCCGCCAGCCCACGCGTCAACGCCATGTTTATTTCATTTGCACGATGACCGAACCGATCAGAACTTTCGAACCCGGTTGCCCCAGAACAAGATCAGCGGTGCTTTGCAACAGCGTAGACACATCCGAAATATTGGCTGCCCGATTGGCGCGGACCGTTGTGCCGGCATAGTGGCTGAGTTGGGTCAGCCAGGCGTCTTGCAGCCGGGGCATGATGAGTTCGGCTTTGGCCCGCAACGCTTCGTCCGGTACGTCCATCCCGAACGATACCAGCAGCTTGCCGTGAATCCGGTCTTCTTGCACCACAGTCACGGAAAACGGATCGACCGCGACCCACGACGCAAGCGAGGTAATCGGCCGCTGCTTTTTCGGCGCCTTGGCAGCTTTTTCCTTCTTGGCGCCCCCACCGCCACCACCGCCAGACGCATGGACCGGCGCGGCCACGATTAGCGCGCAAGCAAGGCTCATCAATAAAAATCTGAATTTCATGGGCCGCACGCTCAGCCAGAGATCGGCTTCGCCCAACCATGCCACACGCGACGTAAAGGCGGCGTTTCCGGCCCAGCCTCATTTCCAGTAAAAAGTGTGGTTTACGAATTGTTTCTCAAGGCCTGCGGCGCGCAAGGCCCTGAAGGGTGCATGGTGGAGCTGAGCGGAATCGAACCGCTGGCCTCTTCATTGCGAACGAAGCGCTCTCCCAACTGAGCTACAGCCCCATGCGCGTGCTTGGGCTGTTGGGGATATCCCTTGGCCGCACGAGTTGGGGGTTGTAGGTGGGGGGGAAGGCCAGTGTCAAGCTAGACCAGAACCAACCATTGGCGCCTCGCGCGACTTCAACCCAACCCTCGGGTCTTAATGGCCGTTAATCTCGAACTTCCGTCGACGTCTTAACGGAATGGATCACATTTTAGCGCAATATTACATTTGGGCCGCGCCTGTTTTTTGCGTGGTGAATGGGGTGTGGCCATGGCGTCGAAGATACTTATTGCGGACGACGATCTGCTTTTACGGACGTTGATGGAGCACAAGCTTGTGGCTTCGGGCCTTGACGTCGTAATCGCCGCCGACGGCAGCGAGGCGTTAGAAGTTGCGGCGCGCGAACGGCCCGATGTGATCGTCCTCGACGCAATGATGCCGGTGTGTGACGGGTTTGAAGT
>JANOFD010000008.1:0-4853 GCA_031413455.1 Rhodobiaceae bacterium | reverse complement strand
TCTTCCTCCGCTTGCGGGGGAAGTCCCTGCGCCCGCCGAAGCCCCTTGGCGAAGGCGGGCTGCCGGGGATGGGGGGTTAGTTTACGTTGCATAAGAGTTCTTCGAATTTAATGCAAAAGGGAGCGGACGTTCCGCTCCCTTTTGGTTCAATTCAACCGGCGATAAAAGGTTTAGCCCGGAAGTTCCGCTGAAACCGTGAGGACGATGCCGCCTTCGCAGTTTTGGGTGAACGCGCATTCAGAGGTGCGAAGGTCTGTATCGACCCAGCGCACATCGAGTGCAAACTGTCCCCACGACGCGGTTGCACCGAAGTCGTAGTACATATAGTCAGTGCCGATATCGATCCATTGATGGCCGACATGGGCCGAGGCTTCGAGTCCGTCGGTGAAAAACAGGAACGTGTCCATCACGGGAACGCTTACACCGCCGGTGAGCGCCCAGGCATCGCCGGCTTCAAGGAAATAGTCGGGGCTGTAGGCGATTTCGCCTGTCATCGAGAACTTGCCGAAGTCGTGGCCCAGGCTTCCGATGAGTTCCCAGTAATCGTATTCAGGGAGGCCGCTTGGGATGTCGGCGTCGGCGTACCAATAGTAGACGACCTTGGCGCCGCCGGTGGTGTCGGGACCGAGTTTGAAATTGTAGCCCGCGGTAAAGTCGACTTCGACGGACGAGTCTATTGGCGCGTCGTTGAAGTCGATGCTCGATGCCCACACATTGAAGAAGAAACCTGAGGCGTGATCATATTGCAGCCAGCCCTGGACTGCGGCGTCTTGATCAGATTGGCTGACACCGCGAAAGCGGTAATCATTTGTGAGCGCTGCGCCGCCCGTGAACGGGCCCCATGCGCCTTCTTCTGCTTGCGCCACGGTCGCCAGACTTGTCATCGCGACAACGCCGAACAATCCCGCCTTCCATTTACTCGTCTTCATACCGAACCTCTCTCTAAAGAATACTGTGCCATTGGCTTGCCGGTAGTGTGTGGACCGGCAGGGTTGACAACTCATTAACGGCGAGCGACGCCCGGCGTCAGGTGAGTCTTCAATGCCACAGATGCGCTGGCCGAATCAGTGACAATGCCAAGCATGGTGCGAGGGACAGGGTGTGGACAATGGGCGCGACACAAAAAAACCCCTGCGTTGTCGCGCAGGGGTTTTGCACTTCAATTAGGAAGTTATGCGTCTCGGTTTAACCGCCGAAAGCGAGTGTGCCGGTGACGACAACGCCTGATTCACAAGAGTCGACGCCACCACATTCCACCTCGTTAACGTCTGTGCCGACATAGCGCACGTCCAGCGTGAAAGCGCCGGCTGTGGCTGAGATCCCAACATCGTAGAAGACGTAGTCCTTCAATCCAACGGCCACATTGTCATCAAACATCTGGTAGCCAACATGACCCGAGGCGGCAATGCCGCCGTCGAACAGGTAAACCGAAGGCATGATTGGAACATCAATTCCACCCATGACCGACATGGCTGATCCGGTGCCACCAAAATAGTCTGGCGTATAGGCAAGCTCTAACGAAAGCGCTGCAGGGCCCATATCGTGAGAGACGCTGCCGATGAGTTCAAAATAATCAAGGTCAGCACCTGGTGCATCTGCTTCCGGGTAAACGTAGTAGATGGCCTTGATTGTTGCGTCGGTCGATTCTGAAATGGCGTGAGTGTAGCCCGCATAAACGTCGAGTTCCCATGACGCCACGCCGCTGCCGCCGAAGTCGACATTGGATGCCCAAGCACCAACAAAGAAACCTTGCGAACCGGCGTATTCAAGGCCGCCCTGGATCGCCGGATTACGGTCGGTCTGGCTGATGCCACGGAAGCGATAGTCAGAGGTCAACGAGACCGATCCGGACCAGGCGCTTTTAGCCGCTTCGTCGCCGTCAGCGATTGCAGGCAATGCGGTCAGCGCGGTTGCGCCCATCAAACCCAACAGCAAAAATCTTGATTTCATGACTATCCACCCAACTTACTGAAATTGCCCCAGAACCGCCACCGATGTACCCCCCGATACAAATGGGTGCGACGCGTCTATCAATGTGCGGGGTGCCGGTTTTTCACAATGGTTTATGCGTGGATTCTAGTGTCCTTCACGCAACAGGCGCCAAGAAATTGGTATGATCCGCATGCCTGCAACCAACATCTAGTAGCGGCTATGGCTCGGGGTACGAACGATATTACCGCCTTGTAACACCGGCTAAAGCGAGGTGATGGCCCGCGTCGGTGAGCATGGTTTCCCCGGTGATGTGGCGTGCACCTTCGCCGCAGAAAAAGGCCACTACCTCGGCGATATCTTCGGGTGTGCCGGCTCGGTGAAGCGGGGCGGCGTTGACGTTGTGCTCGACAATGCGGGCGTAGGTTTCGGGGCCGAAGCGTTCGCTGAACCAGCGTGTGCCGACGAAGCCAGGGCACACGGCGTTGACCCGGATTTCAGGAGCCAGTGAGCGAGCAAGGGATTTTGTCAGCGTGTTGAGCGCGCCTTTGGAAGCGGCGTAGGCAACCGATGAACCGACGCCCAAGACGCCAGCAATCGACGAGACGTTGACGACGCGGCCGAACTGCGAGGCCTTCAAGTGCGGGGCGCAGGCGCGGATCATCTGATAGGCGCCGATGACGTTGACCTTGTAGATGTTGATAAAGTCGTCGCTGCTCAGGGCTTCCAAATCGGAATGGTCGGCGAATACTGTCGTGCCGGCATTGTTGAACAGCATGTCGATGCGCCCCCAGCGGTCATGCGCCAGCTTGGCGATGCGGCGGCAGTCGGCGTCGTTGGAAACGTCGCCCTGGCCGAGGATGGCATCGGTGTCTTTGGCTTTGACAAGGCCCAGAGTTTCCTCGGCGTCCTTCACGCTTTTCGTGCAGTTGACAACAATGCGGGCGCCAAGACCGGCGAGCTTTACTGCGACGGCGGCACCGATGCCGGTGGCCGAGCCGGTGACGACGGCCACTTGGTCTTTGAGCTGCATGGGGGCGGATCCTGTTGTGTTGTGGAGGTTTGTCGAGTCTGTGGTTGTCATATACCAAAGAGTGGAAGTTGTTGAGGGCCGCCGCTCTTTACTTGCGTCGTACCCCGGGTGGGTCCCGTGTCTGCGAAGCGGCACAAGAGCGCCGCATCGCGCACGGGATGACGGGGGTTTTTGTATTGGAGAAGTGTGCTTGCGGTAGCAGATTGCTTTACCGGCCGTGAAAGTGTGGTGTGCGTTTTTCCAGGAATGCATTGCGTCCTTCGCGATAGTCTTCGCTTGCCGAACAGGCGGACATGCTTTCGTCTGCGGCAGTGCGCGACGCGGCGTCTTCTTGCAGGATGGCTTGAATGGTCAGCTTGGACGACGCCATCGACAGCGGGGCGTTGGCGGCGATCACCGCAGTATAGTGCGTGACAAAACTTTCGAAGTCCGGGGCTGGTGCTATTTGATGGATCAGGCCGTGGGACAGTGCTTCAGCGGCCGAATAGACGCGCGCTGTGAGCAACATCTCGGTGGCCAGGGACGCGCCCACTTTGCTGGCCAAGGCCGCCGTGCCTTCATAGCCGTAGGCGATGCCGAGACGTGCTGCGGGGATGCAAAAACGTGCGTCGGGCGAGGCAATCCTGAGGTCGCATGCAATAGCGAGAGCGACGCCGCCGCCAAAACATATGCCGCGAATGGCGGCGACGACCGGCTTGCGGCAGTGAATGATTGACGACGCTGCGGCGCGGGTTGCGTCGTCGTAGAGCCTTGCGGTTTCGGCGCTGGCGCGGTTGGCCTCAAACTCCGATATATCGGCACCGGCGGCGAAAGCTTCGGTCCCTGAGCCGGTTATAACGATGCAGCGTATGGCGGCGTCGAGCTCGAATTTTTTGATGAGTTCGGGAATGCCCTGCCACATATCAAGGCTGAGTGCATTGCGCCGTTCGGGGGCGTTGAGTACGAGAGTGCCAACGGGGCCGCGTTGTTCGGTGATGAGTTTTGGGGTCATGGATCTAAACTACCGGCCAAACAAGGACATTTGCAAATGAAAATCGGGATCATCGGGGCAGGCTTTATCGGGCGGGCGGTGGCGCGGCCGGTTGGCGCGCCGGACCCGCCGCGCTCTGCCGATTGCGGGCGACGATGGGCCGGCCAAGCAGGTTGTGAGCACTTTGCTGGAGGGGTTGGGGTTCGATGTGGTCGATGCGGGCGGACTCAAGGAAGGGTGGCGCTTCGAACGTGCGAGGCCCGCCTATTGTGTCCCCCTGGATCGTGCGGGCCTGGTTCGGGCACTGGTTGATGCGGGGGCGATGATGGCGGAGGGGTCTTGGCGGGGGTAGCGTCCGCCAGACATGCGAAGCGACGCTGAACGCGCTCACTCCGCCGCTAGTGCCCGGCGCACAGCTCTTGGTTCCCGCGCAATGATGGTTAGAAGAAATCGCGCTGGCCCATGGGGCATACGACGCCCGATTTCCCACTGCTGAAGCGTTCGCAAACTGAATCCGAAGCGAGCGGCAAACTGGGCCTGGGTCAGGCCCAAGTTTTCACGAACGGATTTCACGTCCACATACACGGGAACGAAATTGGGGGGTGGACTTGGGCGTCGATGTGTTCTATTTGTGTTCCTGTGCGGGTTTGTGTTATATTTTTTTTGGTGTTCCTTTTCGTCCGGCAGTTGTGTTTGGCGGGCGCTGCGACTTGAGAGTTGAATATGGTTTTCAAAAAGGGGCTTTGGATCTTGAGGGGATTTTGCGGGTTTGGTTTGAACGGGACAACTTGAACAGGACAACCCGAACAGTGTCTTGAGGCAGTGTCCGATGTCCTGTTTGTCCTGAAATGAGTCGTATAAGTCCGCCAGTTTTTGTGGGAATTGAGACAGACGGTTCGTCAAAACAGGCCTGAAGTGGCG
>JANOFD010000007.1:0-3585 GCA_031413455.1 Rhodobiaceae bacterium | reverse complement strand
GCGGCGTTGCGCGCGATGGAGCGGCGTGACGTGTAGGAGCGGTTGGATTTGAGAACGAGCATCTGACCTTCCTCAGACGCCCAGTACTTTGACCAGGCCCAGGCGGCCTCAAGAACCTTGGTGCTCTTGATGATGCTCGCCGCCAGATCATCACCGCGGGTGGTAGCGGCTTTCGGCCCCTTGGGAGCCACGACCATACCGGGGTCGATCACGCCCGAAGTCATCGCTGCAGCAGACGGCGCGGAATCAGTGACTTGAGAATCATGCGAATAGGTGCGCGAAAACGCGGAGTAGGGCAGGGACTCGAAGACAAGCTTGTTCGTCACGCCGTCGCGCTTGGCTTTTTGGCCCTGATAGATGCGCGACGCCGTGACGGTGGTGATGCCCATGCCGTCGCCGACAAACAGGATGATGTTCCTTGCCCGCTTGGTGTTGGCTGTCCGCTTGAGGGCTGAGCGCAGTTGATCGTCGGCATTGGTGAAATAAGGGTCGGCGTGCTGCACCAAAGGCCCATCGGCGGCGAAGGCCGGGCCCCACACAATGACACACGCAATGACGGCGAGCGCGCGAATGCTTGGCATCGCGTTTCCTTTCCCGGTGAGCGAATCTGCTGAAGCGTTTTGTGGCGGAGGTTTGCTACAACTGCAACCCTGCAACGTAATCGGCGAGTTTTTGTTGCTCCGCAACTTTCTGTTGTTCCAGCCGGTCGATAGTGCGCTTGTGGGTTTCGGCCTGATCCTCAAGCTGGCTCATCGAGCGCAGATAGCGCGACTGCAACTCGCTGCCTGCGGGTACCGCCTTGATGTTCTCGCGAATGCGTTGCTGTTCCTCATAGACCCGGTCGCGCGCACTGTTGGCCGCTTCGATTTGAGCCTGCACATTGGCAATGGAGCGCATCATCTCGCCCATGCGGGTGAAGGCGTTGCGCTGCGCCGGTGTCAGATTGGCGTTCGACGCATAGGCAAAGATCACCTCCACATCCAGATCAATCATCGCCTGTTCTTCCAGCCGCGCCCATTGCGTGGTGACAGTTTGCCTGACCGTTGCACCGGCCTTGACGTCAACCGGAACCCGGAAGGCGATGTCGGTCATCTCGGCCGATTTCGGATCGGGCGTCACCAGCTCCCAGCCTTGCGCGCGCGCGTGTTCGATGATGATGCGGCGATCTTCCTTCGCAGCACCCTTCAGCGTGTAAATGGTCGTGCGCTCGTCAACGATGGAGGCCTTGAACACGCCGCCCGCCATCGTCGCCTTCGAGATGCGCTGTTCCATCTTGTCGTCGCGGTCGATCAGAACCTTCTGATCCAGCGCAAAGCCTAACATGCGCGATTCCGCATCAGGCAGCGCCGAGAGTTGCGCGTCACCGACATAGGTGGTGCCTGTCTTTTCGTTCTTGTAGAGCGTCAGAACACCGCCCGGCAGGCTCGTGCCCGACGAATTGGTCAGCTTGAGCGCAGCCAGCGGATGGCGCGGGTGCGTGTCGGGCTGGTAGACGGAAACGAGTTCGCCGGGCACAACCTTGTCGACGATGGGCACCGCCAGGGATTGTCCGTTCAGCACGGTAACCGTGAACGGCATGTGGAATGTCACTTGGGTAGCAGATTCATTGGAATTCGCAGCAATGAGATTTTCAGTTGAAGTTGTAGCTGTCATTTCAAAAGTCTGTGCGCCGATTGTGGTTGCACCTTTGGGTGCAGCACGGGCAGGCGGTGGTGGAGGTGGCGGAGGCGCCGGCACGGGTCGTGCGTCGTCGCTATCAACACCCGCTGAGACTGATCCTTCATCCGGCTTGGGCAGAATGCGCCCGAGCACTTCGACCGGCACTTCAGGACGCGTGACATAATAAGTCGAATAAAGCGCTTGCCGGAACGTCACCGGACTGCCGGTGACTACAGTCAAATCCACATCAATCCAATCATTGCCGGTGACGTTTTCCAGAATGGCCCAGCCCTGCATACGAGCGGTTTTGGCGTCGAGCGAGGTCGCCCGATAAGACGACTTCCACAGCGGCGCCTCAACGACATAAGCAATCGTCACGGTGCGCGAGCCGGTGCCGTTGGCGCGAATGCGCAGCGTCCGGCCCTGGCCCTCGCGATGTTCAGCGACCGACGCCAGTGCCTGATCGATCTGTTTGGCCAGCACCGGATCGCTGAACTCAATCGACGTCGCCTCTTCCAGCACGAACTGCTTCAACCCGTTGGACGTCATCACGCCGACGCGATGGCGCGTGACGACGCCTTCTTCGTCACCAAGCTTGGTGTCTTCCTTGTTGACGCTGACAATGCGCCCGCTCATCGACGAGGCCGCGCGCACGGAAACTTCAGCCCCTTTGAGCGCCTCAACAAGCGCGGCGTTCGACTCCAGTGCCGCCGGTCCAAACGGCAAGCCCCTGAAAATATCAGACAGCGGCGCCCGCGACGGCAGTTGCACGAATCCAGTATTGCCTTGCGCATCAAAGACCACGATGCTCTTCAACACATCATCAACCTGATCCATCCGTACCGGCACCAGCAGTTCCGCCGTGCCATTGACCTGCGCTTCGTACTCGAAATAACCAACGCCGCCCGTCGACAGCATCACGCGCTTGAGCACCGGCACACCCGGCGGCCCGCTGACGTTGTGCGTTGGTGCCAGTTGCGTGGTGGGACCTGCGGCAATCGTCGTGCCTCTCGCGCGCTCCTTGATGACAAAGACTGTCAGCGCGGCCAAGCCGAAAAGCGCCAGAAAAATACCGGCACCGCGCACGGTATTGGCGACGTTTCGCGTCTTCGCCGGCGCGTTGGATGGTTCAGTCATTTAAATTCCCCCAGTGTCATTTGTTTTCTTGGCTCAAGCGGCGAAGGTAAGCAGGTTCCTTGACGCGGGCGGCGTCGGCCGCAGGCGAGGCAAGAAACAACGCAAGTTCGGCCGGTGTGCCGGTCAATGTGGCGGATTCGTATTTGCCCGGCGGCCTGAAACCTTTGACCTCGCCGCGCTTGATCAATTCGCCGACCTTATCGCTGTCGAGCATGTGGAAGACGGCTTTGTCGTCATTGACCTCATAGAAGCCGAGGAAGTAGCCGGCTGGCATATCCTTGTCTTTCTTCGCCTCATTTGGACCGACGAGCGTGGCGGCAAAGACGCGCCTGTTACCAACGAGAAGCGTGACAACTTCGTACACCTGATAGTCTTTTCCCTCCACCCAAACCAGACGCAGCGGCTTCGCGGGGTCGTCTTGGTTTTGAAAGTGAAGAAACGCTGTGTTGGAGGGCGTGCGGCCGTCGTCCTCGACGCCGATCCAGGCACCCACCAGCCGCTCGTCCTTGACGGCCTTGCCCGCCGGCAAATTCCTGGAGACAACAAAACAGCCAGTGAGAAGTACGACTGCGCACAGCACCGCCAGCACAGAAAAGGCGCGTTGGATTGTCATGTGTTTGGCCCCCAGTTGAAGCGCTACATTAACCAGGGAATACACTGCAGGCAAAGCGTGGCCTTGCCGCGGCAGAATTGTGCTGCTGATATGTCACCCACAGGTTGAGTCTTGGCATGGGGAAGACTCCACTTGCCACCTTTACGTGCAGCCTTGCTGCCATTAGCTTGCCGCCC
>JANOFD010000006.1:0-6300 GCA_031413455.1 Rhodobiaceae bacterium | reverse complement strand
GTACGAGCGCCTGACCCACATGGACGTGCTGACGCGCGACCTGAAGGTCATGGACGCCTCGGCGGTGTCTTTGGCGCGTGACAACAAGATTTCGATTGTCGTTTTCAATATCCATGAAAAAATGAATTTCGTGAAAGTGCTTCAGGGCAAAGGTCTGAGCACAGTGATTGCAACTTAACTGCGACGGCCCCGCCTTCGCATGGAGAACTTCCATGGCGCAATCCAAGCCATTCGATTTTGAAGATTTGCAAAAGCGTATGAGGGGCGCCGTGCAAACTCTGAAGCATGAATTCGCAGGTTTGCGAACCGGGCGGGCAAGCGTCAGTCTGCTTGAGCCTGTGCATGTCGATGCCTATGGAAGCTCCATGCCGCTTTCGCAAGTTGGCACAGTCAACGCGCCTGAGCCGCGCATGCTTACCGTTCAAGTCTGGGATCGGGGACTTGTCATTGCTGTCGACAAGGCTATTCGCAGCTCCGGCCTGGGGTTGAATCCGCAAGTGGACGGGCAATTGCTGCGCATTCCAATCCCGCCTCTGACCGAGGAGCGCCGTAAAGAACTTTCGAAGATTGGGGCGAGGTACTCTGAGGCGGCGCGGGTGGCGGTGCGCAATATTCGCAGGGACGGGATGGAGCACCTCAAGAGGCTTGAGAAAGAACATCAAATCAGCGAAGACGAGCACAAGAAACTTCACGATAGAGTTCAGTCAGCGACCGACGCCCACATCAAGGAAATCGACGACGCTTTGGCAGCCAAAGAGAAGGAGATCATGCAAGTCTAAGCAAAGCTTGCAGATCGTAGTCGGATGTCACCTGGTGCAGTCGGTCAGTTAGGTCAATCGCCTCCAAACCATGTTGCCATCATCATGGATGGAAATGGGCGATGGGCGAAGGCGCGCCATCTGCCACGCGCCATGGGACACAGAGCCGGCGTTGCTGCCGTTCGGACCACGGTGCGCGCTGCGGCCAAACATGGAATCAAGTATTTAACGCTGTTTGGCTTCTCTTCTGAAAACTGGAAACGGCCAAAGACGGAGGTTAATGATCTCATGGGGCTGCTGCGACTTTATATCCGAAGCGACCTGGACGAGCTGCATGCAAATGGCGTCGAGATCCGGATAATTGGAGCAAAAACGCAGCTTGAGGGGGATATTCTCGAGCTCATTGAGGATGCTCATAATCGCACGCGGGGAAACGCAAGCCTCAGGCTTACAATTGCCTTCAATTACAGCGGTCAAGACGAAATTATCGAGGCGGTTCGCCGTATCGCTGAGAACGTGAAAGCTGGTACGCTTGGAACCGATGGAATCGACCGGAATGTATTCTCCTCGTATCTGGCGACAGCCGGGACTCCGGATCCTGATCTCGTCATTCGAACCAGCGGTGAGCAGCGCTTGAGCAACTTCTTAATATGGCAAACCGCGTATTCAGAGTTTGTTTTTCAAGACACGCTTTGGCCTGATTTTGGCGAAGAGCAGTTGGTGGACGCCATCCGGCAGTTTCAAGCGCGTGAGCGCCGGTTTGGCGGTATTTCAACTGCTGCTGGCGCGTGAACTCGATGAGCGGAGCTACGGCGTCTAGCCTTTGGCCGCGTATCATAACCTCGATCATTCTGATCCCGTCGGCTCTCGCTGCCGTTTACGCTGGTGGTTGGGTTTTGGCTGTATGGGCGAGCGCCGCAGGGTTCGCGATGGCCCGCGAATGGACGCACATCGTGCATCGCGACCGGAAGTTTGGCTGGCGATTTGCGCTTCACGGGTTTGCCATCATCAGTTCACAGATCCTGCTAATGGTTGGCGAGCCAAACTTTGCGATTGCGAGCATATTTTTTGCGGCGTTCATCGGCAGCCTAATTGCCCAAAGGAGAGATGAGCGCTCCGTCTGGCTTGTTGCCGGCATAATTTTCGTAGCGGTACCCTGTCTGGCGTTCACGAATTTGCGAGCAATGATGCCGTATGGATTAGAGACCGTGGTGTGGCTGCTGTGCGTTGTTTGGGCGACAGATAGCGTTGCGTTCTTGGCTGGTTCGGCCATCGGCGGACCAAAACTCGCGCCTTTAATTTCGCCAAACAAGACCTGGGCGGGAGCGGGTGCTGGACTTGCCGCGGGAATCTTTGCCGGGATCATACTGGCGCAGCTTGCCGGGCAGTACGCCTCGTTGGCGTTCATGGCAGCAAGTGCTGTCCTTGGCGTGCTTACGCAATGTGGTGATCTTGCTGAGTCGTTTTTGAAGCGACGGTTTGGAGTAAAAGACGCCTCTGACCTTATTCCAGGGCATGGGGGGGCGTTGGACCGGCTTGACGGCATGATTTTCGCGACATCGGGATTGGCATTTTTTGTAATCTGCACGGGTTTTTCTCCCGTGATTTGGGCGATGAGATGATGGCGTTGGCCCCGCGCCGCGTGGCAATTTTGGGATCGACGGGTTCGGTGGGCGTGAACACCGTTGAACTCATTGAGCACCACAACAAGCTTTGTCCTAACCGGTTCCAAGTCGTTGCACTCACGGCAAACTCAAACGTGAAAGAGCTGGCAGCGCAGGCGCGTCGGCTGCGGCCAGATTTTGTCGCTATCGGGCAATCCTCCCGGTTTGCCGAACTCACGGACGAGCTTTCGGGCACTGGAATTGAGTTGGGCGCTGGCGAGGACGCAGTGGTGGAAGCTGCACTTCGGTCGTCGGACTGGGTGATGGCAAGCATAATTGGTGCTGCAGGGTTGCGGCCCACCTTGGCGGCCGTTTCGCGAGGGGTGACGGTTGCGATCGCAAACAAGGAATGCCTTGTGTCTGCCGGACAATTATTCATGTCGGAGGTCAAGCGCTCCAACGCCACGCTGATTCCCGTGGACTCCGAACACAATGGGGTTTTCCAAGTCTTCGACAGTTGCCAATCACAGGCGATTGAGCAGGTAACGTTGACGGCATCTGGTGGGCCGTTTCGGACGTGGACCGTAGAGCAGATGGAAACGGTCACACCTGCCCAGGCGTGTAAGCATCCCAATTATTCAATGGGCGCTAAAATTTCAGTCGATTCGGCAACCTTAATGAACAAGGGTCTGGAGCTTATTGAGGCGCATCATTTGTTTGGCATGGCTCCTGAACAGTTAGGCGTGGTGGTTCACCCTCAGCAGGCGGTACATTGTTTGGTTTCCTACGTCGACGGATCCGTTTTGGCTCAATTGGGAAGCCCAGATATGCGCACGCCAATCGCGTTCGCACTGGGTTACCCCGAGCGAATGTCCGCGCCTTCCCGCAAACTTAACCTTGTCGAATTGGGACACCTTACATTTGAAGCGCCCGATACGGTGAGATTTCCTTGTCTCGCATTGGCGCAGGCGGCCATGAAAATGGGTGGGAGTGCTCCGACAATTTTGAATGCCGCCAATGAGATCGCGGTTGAAGCCTTTTTGACAGGTCAGATCGGGTTTGCCGCAATTGCCAGTGTCGTTGGGGCAACAATGAATGGGTGTCAGGCTTCTACTCAGGCACCAGATTCAATCGGTGATGTCCTGACAATAGATAATACGGCGCGACGGCACGCCAAAAGTGCATTGCCAAGTTAAGTTGTTTTGATCCAGAAACACCAATGAGCGAGAAAGCAAATGTTTGACCAAGTGCTAAATTTCTTCTTTGGCGGTCTGGGATTCCTCTTTGTGATCACACTTGTCGTGTTCGTTCACGAGCTTGGACACTTTTCGGCGGGCCGTTTCTTTGGTGTGCGGATCGACAGTTTTTCAATTGGCTTTGGGCGCTCCATAGCAGGGTTCACCGATCGTCATGGCACCCAATGGAAAATTGGCTGGTTGCCGCTTGGCGGCTATGTCAAATTCTGGGGCGATGAAGGTGTTTCGAGCACGCCAGATCATGAAAAAATAGACAAGGTTTCGGCCGAAGAGCGGTCAAAGTCGTTCCATCACAAGCCGCTCTATCAAAAGGCAATAATTGCGGTTGCGGGGCCAGTTGCCAATTTTGTGCTCGCGATTTTCATCTTGTCGACCTTGTTCCTGATTTACGGGGATGTGGTCGATGCACCTCGTGTGGGGGGCGTAAAGCCGGGGCTTCCTGCTGACACCGCAGGACTAATGCCCGGAGATTTGATTCTTGAAATTGACGGCGATCCGATCCAGGAATTTTCGGAAATACTGCGCATCGTTACGGTCTCGAACTTACGCGAATTGGATTTTCATGTTCAGCGCGGATCTCGAAATCTCCACCTGAAAGTCACGCCCAGAATGATTCCCAGACCGGATAATTTCGGCGACAAAATTATGGACCCCGGAATAGGCATTCATTCCGTTATTCCCGGAAAGGTGAAGCGGGTGGTTTCTGGTTCTGCAGCCGGGCGAGCCGGCATCCTCCCGTCTGACGTCATTGTTCAGGTTGATGGAAAATATCTGGAGTCGTTGAATGATTTTTCCCAGGCTTTGGAAACGGCCCAAGGGAAGAAAGTTCAGGTTTTGGTGTCCCGTCCGGCGGAAACCGAACAGAAACCCTGGGGGCGCCGCGAGATCAGGCTCAGTCTCGAACCTTCGCCGATCAGCAGCCTGGGCGATCCAGACCGAGTCGTTTTGGAGGCCGTTGGGTTGGAATTCACGGTGCCGGGCGCTCCGAAACCTAAAGTTCGTGTAACATTCGGGCTCTTTGACGCAGTTTCGAAGGCCGTAGGCGTCACCGAATTCATTGTGGTGAAGACGTTTTATTTTATAGGGCAGCTTTTTGCGGGTACCGGAGACTACCAGCAGTTGTCAGGTCCATTAGGAATTGCCTCAGTTTCCGGGAAAGTTGCCATACAATTTGGTGTAGTGCCGCTCATCAACCTGGCGGCAGTGTTGTCCGTAAGCATCGGTTTGCTCAATCTTTTCCCAATACCCATGCTCGACGGGGGACATATCCTGTACTATGGCATAGAAGCAGTACGTGGGCGGCCTCTGGGTGAGCGCGCCCAGGAGCTTGGGTTTCGGATTGGCTTAGCTTTCGTGGTCAGCCTGTTGTTGTTTGCGACATGGAATGATTTGACGAAGCTGGGACTATTCGGTGCTCTGGGCTTCAATTCTTAGGTGAACGATTGTTGATTGAACTTTCAGTATCGGTATTTCTGCCTCGGGGCGTGAACGAATGATTAGAGTACTGGGAACGGCGTTGACGCTCTTTGTGGCCTCGATATTTTGGGCAACGGCTGCAGTTGCGCAAGATGTGGATGGGCCGTCGGTTCAGCGCATAAATGTGGAAGGCAATCAACGGATCGAAGAGTCGACCGTCTTGTCATACATGGTGCTCCGTGAAGGCCAACCTTATTCGCAGGCCCAAGTCGATCAATCCCTGAAGACCTTGTTTGCGACAGGCTTGTTTGCTGACGTCCAGATCCAGCAATCAAATGGAATTGTCACCGTAAAGGTCGTCGAAAACCCGATCATCAATCGAATTGCTTTCGATGGAAATTCCAAGGTCTCGAACAAGACGCTTGATGAAGAAGTGCAGTTAAAGCCGCGAATGGTTTTCTCCAGAGCGAAGGTTCAAGCTGATGTTCAGCGTGTGCTTGAGATCTATCGCAGGTCTGGCCGTTTCGCTGCTCAAGTGGAACCCAAGACTGTTCAATTGGGGCAGAACCGGGTTGATCTCGTATTTGAAATCAACGAAGGCCCGACGACAGGCGTTAGCCGAATTATCTTTATCGGAAATAAAGTTTTTAGCGATGGCACGCTAAGGGACAAGATTACGACCGGTGAGTCTGTTTGGTGGAATTTCTTGCAATCCAACGACAATTACGATCCAGACCGGCTGACCTTTGACCGTGAACAGATTCGGCGCCACTATCTTTCGGAAGGTTACGCAGACTTCCGCGTTATCTCTGGCGTGGCTGAGTTGGCTCCGGACCGGAGTGGGTTTTACATCACCTTCACCATTGAAGAAGGCGACAAATACAATTTCGGCAAAGTCGAAATTGACACGAAGTTGAAGGAAATTCCGGTTGCGGAACTTCAAGAACTGATCCGCTTTGAAGGCGGTGAACAGTACAATGCAGAGCTTATCGACAAAAGCGTTGATGCTTTGACACTGGCGGCAGGTACGAAGGGTTATGCCTTCGTGGATATCCGGCCGCGCGTTCGCCGCAATAAAGAAGACAAGACCGTTGATGTTGTGTTTAAGGTTGAAGAAGGCCCCCGGGTTTACATCGAGCGTATCAATATCGTTGGCAATAGCCGAACCCTGGACAAAGTAATTCGTCGGGAAATCCGGTTGGTTGAAGGCGATGCATTTAACAGGGTGCTGATCAATCGCTCGCGGTCACGCATACGCGGTCTTGG
>JANOFD010000005.1:0-3785 GCA_031413455.1 Rhodobiaceae bacterium | reverse complement strand
GCTTTGGCGTCAAAGACGTGGTTCAGCAGCGACAGCACATGCGCGGATTTCCTTGTGGCGCCCGTCACCAGCGCATCGCCGTGGCCATGCGCCAGCATCAGCGCCGAAAACCCATGCCGATCGCGTGAGGCAAGGCGGTGAACATCGGTGCGGTCAAAGCCGTCGCGGTTCAGGCGGGAAAACAGGAAATCCTTGTAGAGTTCGAGATGCGGGGTATTGGCGGCATTGATGACCTGCAATTCGGCCACGGCATCGGCAAGGCCGGCGGCCTCCAGCTTTTCCTTCACGTCGGGTTCGCGCCCAACCACCACTGCATGGCCAAGACCGGCGCGCTGATAGGCAACGGCGGCGCGCAGCACGCGGGGGTCATCGCCTTCGGCAAAGATCATGTGGGCCTGTTTGGCCCGGCATTGGCGTCAACCCCAAGGACTCCAGCCTGTCTTCGGCAACGACAAGACAAGCCGCCGCCGCATCATTCTGCTGGCTGGCATTCGCCGCCGTCACGACGCCCCCTTTGATGATCGGCTTCAACGCCGCCAATGACTCCACCGTAGCGTCACCTCTCACCCCTTCATCGCGTGACACAACGATGGCATCACCATTGCGTTGCGGCACCGGAATCGGCAAGACCTCGTCGGAAAATCTATTCTCCGCCCACGCTCGCACCGCCCGTTTGTGGCTCTCTACCGCGAACGCATCTGAAGCCTCGCGCGTCACCTGGCACTCTCGCGCGACATTCTCAGCCGTCTCAATCATTCCTGAAATGACCCCAAACCGCTCAACCGGTTGCGATCTCTCGCGCCCGCGCTCCAATCGATCATAAAGTTGCACGTTTCCCGCTCGAGCACCGCTTCGCATCGAAGTCGTGTAGTATTCAATATTGCTCATGCTCTCGACGCCGCCCGCGATCACAACGTCGGCAGCCCCCGTCTCGACCATCATCGCCGCCGTCGCGATCGCCTGAAGCCCGCCTCCGCAGCGGCGGTCAAGCTGCATTCCAGGAACCTCAATCGGCAAATCCGCCGCCAACGCGGCCCACCGTCCAATGCAAGGAGCTTCACCATTGGCATAGCTTTGAGCAAACACGACCTCTTCAACTCTGGCCGGATCAATCCCGCTCCGCCGCACGGTCTCCCGCACCACCAACGCGGCAAGCGCATCGGCGGATACATCTTTCAAAGCGCCCAGATACTTTCCAACCGGCGTACGCACAGGCGCCACAATCGCGGCTCGACGCTTCATCTAAATCACACCCTTTGTCTTGAGAGCCGCAATGTCAATCGATGATACGCCCCAATCGGTCAGGCACGAGACATTGTGCTCACCAATCTGCGGCGGAGGCGACTGAATTTCACCCGGCGTCAAACTAAACCTGGGCGCCGGCGCTGGTTGAACAACGCCTGCAACCTCAACAAAGACTTGCCGCTGAGCGTTATGTTCATGCGCAGGTGCCTCATCGATCTCAAGCACTGGCGCGAAACACACATCTGTTCCTTCCATGAGTGCGCACCATTCAGCACGCGTTTTGGCAGAAATGACGAGCGCAAGTCGCTCTTTCAACTCTGGCCAGCGCGCGCGATCCATCTGCTCATCAAATGCCGGATCACTCAGCCCAGCCTTCTCGCGCAACATCGCATAAAACTGCGGCTCAATAGAACCGAGCGCTATCCACTTTCCGTCAGCACACTTGTAGACATCATAGAAATGCGCTCCACCATCCAGCCGGTTGGCCGCCCGCTCCGATGTGTGAGTCCCTTCAGCGCGAAATCCATAAAAATAAGACATCAAAGAAGCAGCGCCATCGCACATGGCAGCATCGACAACTTGTCCCCGGCCCGTCGCGCGCGCATGTGTAAGAGCGGCCAACAATCCCAGTGCGAGATACAGGGAGCCGCCGCCAAAATCGCCAATCAAATTAAGCGGCGGAACCGGCCGCTCGCGCGAGCCAATGGCGTGGAGAGCGCCTGAGATGGCTATATAATTGATGTCATGCCCCGCAGCTTGAGCCAGTGGCCCCGTCTGCCCCCACCCCGTCATCCGGCCATAGACAAGTCTTGGGTTTCGCCTCATCGCAGCGTCAGGCCCCAGTCCGAGCCGTTCCATGACACCGGGTCGAAAACCTTCAAAGACAATTTCCGCCCGTTCAAACAAGTCGAGACAGAGCTTGACCGCGTCATCACGCTTCAAATCCAGCGCGAGTGAACGGCGCCCTCGCTGCGTGACGTGAAAGGGCTTGGCAGGTTTTGCGTCCGTACGATCAATGCGCACAACGTCCGCACCAAGATCCGACAGCAGCATCCCGCAAAACGGTCCTGGTCCGAGCCCCGCAAACTCGACAACTTTCACACCTTGAAGCGGCCCGTTCGTCAAATGAATCTTTCCCTGTTAGCCCGGCAACTTTGCCATAGAACGAATCTCCTGGCGCACGGCCCCCGGAAACTCCATCGGAAGAAAATGACTCGCTTCCGGCAGTCGGACCACGCGCATTCCGGGCTGTCTCTGCAAAAGTAAATCGATAACAGCTTGCGAACAAGTTGATCGCTTTTCGCCAACAATCAGCGTGATCGGAATTTTCAGATTTCCAAGCTCTCGCCACACATCTGGCGGCCCGGCACGATAATTCGCAGCCTCCCATCCTGGCGTGCAGGCTAATCGCACCTGGCGGTAGTCGATGTAATCGACAGACCCGCCATTGATATAGTCGCGCACGACATCTTCTGGCCAGGTACGAAACGCGCCTCTGCCGCGATACGCGTCAAACATGGCCTCGCGCGACGACCAGACACCACGTCGCTGCTTCGCTTGTGAGGCTATGGGGAACAGATGATCGATAAACGGCAAGGCCTTCATCATCGACATCCAGCGCAAATATTTTCGCGGCAAAATGACAGGCTCAACCAGGATAAGCCCCGTCACCAAATTGGGCTTGGCAAATGCCGCCATCAGACTGGCAGTGGCACCCAAAGAATGTCCGGCCAGTATCTTGGGTCGCCCATCAAGCTCTTCCAGGGTCCGCAGAATATCATCGCGATAGATATTCCAGGACCGCATCCCCTTGGGATTTGCCGCAAGCGTTGTCTGACCATGCCCCCGCAGATCGCTGGCATAAATTCGCATGTCCAAAGCCAACTCATCGAAAAGTGAGCGATAGGTCAGCGCATTGAAACCATTGGCATGTGCAAAGTGCAGCCCCGGCGCCCGCGCATGTGCTTCTTCCCACGCCAGCACCGAGACGTCGCCGTCCCACATTTTTATGGAACGGCGAGCAGGCCATTCTTCGAGTGCAAGCTCTGCCGCGCCAACAGTCATCCGGATCAATACCTCAAGCTGGCAGCATCATACGCCGCCAGCACAATGCACGATCACGACATTGAGCGAAAATCAATTTTTTCTGAACTAACGGAAGCGGGCAGACTATCGAACCTCATTCAAACATTTGGCTGCCGTTCATTCCTTGGAACGCGTCATTGACAATTTAGCCTGTCTAGCAATCGTGCCGTTCGAAATGCGGGTGAACACAAGTGTCATATGATCAGCATCTTTCAGGGCGCGGTCATAAACAGTCATGTCCCACTGACCATCATCTGCCACCACAAGCTGACTGATAGAGAGTGTGTCACCGGATAAACGAGCCCAGGTCGTCTTCTTGCCATCCAACGCATTGCCGGATTTCAATTCAACATAGAGATTCGCCGCCTTGCCCTTTTTGAAGACCATCGACGACGATTTGACTTTCGATTGCGCACCGTTTCCGACATCTGACGACATTGTCGTCCAAGAAATCT
>JANOFD010000004.1:0-12706 GCA_031413455.1 Rhodobiaceae bacterium | reverse complement strand
TGGAGCTCCAGTCCTGAAGGTGCCGCTGGACCACTTTGACTAGGGGCGTGCCCGCCCTATTCGATCCCTCCACACGATTCATTGTGTGGATTCCCATCACCGCGATAACAAGAGCCTTTGAACACTCCGTTGCGTCAATGTCCGGCGTGACTTCACCGGCTTCGATTGAACGGCGTATCGCTGCGGCAAAATGTTGCCGTACAGTGCGCCAGTAGGCCCGACACTCTGCATCGATCCGAGCGCTTCCGATCTCCGCATTTTCGATACCAGCATTCACAATCAGGCATCCCCATCTACTGGACGTGGGGGACTTGTCGGTGACCAGGCTCCTGAAGAAAGTGGCTATCGAAGCTATTCCCCCGACTTTCATCGGGGCCAGCGCATGCTTGGTGGCGGCGGCAGCATAAAGTCTTATCGCTTCAAAATACAGACCTTCCTTCCCACCGAATTCAGTCTGGATCGCGAACTGGTTAAGTCCGGTCTGATCCTCAAGACGGCGCACACCGGACGCACTGAAGCCCCGCGACCAAAACACCTCGCAGGCGCGCTTCAACGCGTCATCACGATCATATGATTTTGGCCGAGCCATACTTCCAACGGATCGCTTTACAATTTCTATACACTTGCATAGAAATAGGTTTGAAGCAATCACAGAAGCAGCTTTTTTGAACAGTCTTGGGGGGCGGAATGGCGCGAACGCCGATTTTTCCTACGGGCAAGCAAGCCGCATACGATCAATATGGTTACTCAGCAGCGATCAAGAGCGGAGATTTGTTGTTCGTGTCTGGTCAGGTGGGTGTCCACGATGATGGCAGCGCCATCTATGAGTCGGCCGCACAAATCGAGCGAGCCTTCGAAAACCTAAGGCTGGTCCTGGACGCCGCAGGATGCTCGATGGGCGATGTTGTGGACGTCACCTCGTTTCATGTGGATATGCATCGACACTTTGACGTCTTCCGAGCAGTCAAACAAAAGACCTTTCCGACAGCTCCATTTCCGAACTGGACCGCCGTTGGAGTGACAACGCTCGTTGATCCTTCTTTGATTTTCGAGATCAAGGTCATCGCACAGATTCCGAAGGCTGCAAAACTCTAACGAGGCCCCGCCTCAGGCCGCCGAGGCGTGTGGATGTTGTGGCTCCGGTCGCCTGTTCATGACGGGCTATGGTAAGACCAGTCCCAGGTGGACCGTAAGAAATGGGACCGAAAAATGGGGTCAGACACCAGAAACTTTACGCCAGCCTTCGTATGCTTCGTGCCTTTTTGGTGAATCTGAATCGACGCGCGACTCCAATTCGGCGAAATATGCCCTAGACTGCCCCGATTCTGCAAAAATCTCCCGCCCGTTCTACCGCCCCAACCTCTGCGCCGCAAAAAACTCCCAGATCTTTTCACTCGCGTGGATGTCCATGTTCACCCGCCCAAACCGCACCTCATCCAGCACGCCGCGCACGCCGGGCCATTGGTGACCGCCTCCGTCGATGAGGTATAATTCAATCGCCGAGCCAGGCGGACAATTGCGCGGCACAAACCGGATGACATGCGTCCCGGGCGAGCGGCCACCCTCGGCATATTCTGTGTTGGTGCCCGAGAGATCGCAACCATTCCGCTGCGCGAAATACATCACGGTATTCTTCACGCTCAACGTAACCCGCACCACCGAGCCGCTCTGCGGATCGCGGATCTGGACACCGTCAATCGAGACGCTGGGGTCCGCAGTCCCATGCATAAACAGCATAGGCGCGGGCCGCCCGCCTTTGCAAAACTCCGTCATCACCGAATGGAGCGTCGACCCCACTTCCGCGAAAGCGGCAAACACATCGGAGGCCGAACACGCCATGCGCAGCGTCATGAACCCGCCATTCGAAAATCCGGCAACATACATCCGTTGGGCATCGATGTTGAGATCGACACCCAAATCGTCCATCAGGGTTTTCAAAAACCCGACATCATCCTGCAGCACCGGCGGCCGCTCTTTGCCGCCACCGCGTACACTGTTCGAGCTCTTTCCAAACAGGTCAAACTGCGCGTTCCACTCATTGTTGAGCCCTTCGGGATAAACAACAATAAAGCCGTGGCGATTGGCGGTCGCATTCATCTCGCTGATACGCGCCATCTCCGTGGCGCTGCTGGGCCTGCCATGCAGCATGACGACAATGGGCGTTGGCTGCTTGGCATCATAGCGCCCCGGCACATAAACCAGATAGTCGCGCGGGCGCGCTTTGCTTTCGCGGCCCGAGGGCAGAACAAACCGCGCGCGATCGAAAAAGAAATTGTCGATAGCGCCAGCGGCGTTGACCTCATGCGTGTTCAACTTGTACCCTGTCCCCGTGCGAAACCAGTCCCGGCTTCCATCCGGCACACCGGCATAGGCCACAGCTGTGCCGGACTGGCAGCTGAGAAAAAGAGCACTATCGCCGCCGGCTCTGGCGCTGGGTTGACCCGTGCAGCCATTGACCTTGCGCCAAAAATTCAAAGTGTCCCCCGCGCCCAGACGCGCGGCGCTGGCTGCGGCCGGAAAGAATTCGTTGTCACGTCCATGCACAATCAGCATCGAAACAGGTGGCACACCGGTGGCGCAGGCCTTGACGTTGAATTGCCACATCAGCGCTGAAACAACGGCGACACCGGCCAACGGCACTGGCGGCTGACACGCAAGCCTGTAAGCCATCGCGCCACCGGAATCATAGCCCACAACGAAAACACGACCACGATCGACAGCATACTCGGCCATGACAGACGCAAGCGCCGCTTTGATGAAACCCATATCATCGGAAGCAGGCTCACCGCGCGGCAACACGGAATGACCACCATCGTCCCAGAACGCGCCAACGGTCTCCGGATAGACCAATATCGCACCGCGCACCTCGGCAACATCTTGCAGCTGCGAGAGCGCGTGCAATGCCTTCGCCGACGAAAACCGCCCATGCAGCGCAACAATCACAGGCGACGGGCGCCCGGCCGCGATGCTGCGCGGCACATAAATTCCAAGCGATCTCTCAACCCCGATGTGCTTGATGACGTAAGTGTCAAGATCATCAAAGCGCTGAAGTCCTTGGGCAAACGCCACCTGGCCCATAAACAGACACAACAGCGCCATGCGCCACATTATGCTCATCGTTCAACCGCTCTTGACAGGCACGCCAGAAAGTTCTATATACGTTCTTGCGCGTGGATTGGGTGTATTTTTGTATTTCATGTTTCGTCCGGCGGACGTTCTGCCGGGCGCTGCGACTTGACAAGTAAATATTTTTTTCAAACAGGCTTTGCGGCCCGACGGGATTTTGCGCCCAATTCAGGAATAGGACAAATGCGACAGGACAAACAGGACAGTGTTCTTGAGACAGTGTCCTGTGTCCTGTTTGTCCTGAAAAAAGCACCGGAAATCAGTCGTTTTTCACGGAAAACAGGACACCATCACTCGACTTGAGCCCAATATGCATGCAGATACGCCCAAATCCCCACCCGAAGGACCCAAGATGACCGACACCAAGCTCGCTCTGCCCTCCAAGGAAAATCTCATCGCCAACCCGGCCTCAGGCTGGATGATGCTGCTCATAACCCTGGCTCTGTTTCTGGCAGGCCTCGCCCTCGTCACCCGCCCGGTTTTGGGGGTGCCGTTGATCGTGATCTCAGGGATCCTGTCGATCGGGTTCCTGATCCTCAAACCCAACGAGGCGACTGTCCTCACGCTCTTCGGGCGCTATGCCGGCACCGTCCGCCGCGAAGGCTTCAACTGGGTCAACCCGTTTTTCTCCAAGCAAAAACTTTCCCTGCGCGTCCGCAACTTCACCACCCCAACCCTGAAAGTGAACGACAAGGTTGGCAACCCGATCGATGTCGCAGCCGTCGTCGGCTGGGCCGTCCGCGACACCGCCCAGGCCGCTTTCGATGTCGACGACTTCGAAAGCTACATCAAGACCCAATGTGAAATGGCGCTGCGCGATGTCGTCTCAACCCACCCGTATGACGAAAAGAAAGACGAGCACGTCTCGCTGCGCGGCAACACCGCCGCTGTCTCGGATCTCTTGCAGGAATCGCTGCAACGCTCTGTCAACATCGCAGGCCTGCAGATCCTGGAAATGCGCATCACCCATCTGGCCTACGCGCCTGAAATCGCCTCGATCATGCTACGCCGCCAGCAGGCCGAAGCGCTGATCCAGGCGCGCGAAAAAATGGTCGACGGCGCCATCGGCATGGTCAAAATGGCGCTCGACCGCTTCCAATCCGAAGGCATCACCGACTTCAACTCTGCGCAAAAAGCAGTCTTGGTGTCCAACATGATGCTGGTGCTCCTCAGCGACGAAGGCGCCCAGCCCGTCATCCCCGCCGCCACCGCATGATACCCCCGCGTCCAGTCCGCCCGCGTCACGCTGCTTCGCTTGTGCTCACTCGCCAACGCAGCGGCGTCACGCAAATCCTTATGGGGCGCAGGCCCGCACGCGCTGTCTTTCCTGCCGCCTATGTTTTTCCCGGCGGACGCCTGGACAAAAGCGACGAGACCATCTCGCCCAGCGCCCCCTTGACCGAACGCACACTCAACGAACTCTGCGCCCGTGGCGGCTGCACACCCAGACTGGCCCAGGGCCTGGCCACCACAGCGATCCGCGAGACCTTCGAGGAAACCGGACTCCTGTTGGCCTCACCCGGCCAAACCGGCTCCAGCGAAAGCGCCTGGACCGAGTTTACCCGGCAGGGCATCGCTCCCGCGCACGACCGCTTGCGCTTTCTCGGTCGCGCCATCACCCCGGCATCGGCGCCCGTCCGCTTTCACGCTCGTTTCTTTCTCGCCGACGGTGACAGTTTGACCGGCGATCTGCAAAGCAACGGCGAGCTGCTCGACCTCGATTGGTATCCACTCGCTGCCACACTGTCCCTGCCCGTTATCGACGTGACAAAATTCATCCTCAGCGAACTCGTGCAGGCCGAACAGGGCATCACGCGCGACGCACCCTTCTTCCGCTACCGGCGCAACAAGCCGCTGCAAAGCGCCAAGCATGAACCCCGTTGATCCAGCAAGCCTCTCACGCCGCGACCGCACCCTCAGTCTCAGCGCCGTCTATGCCTGCATCTTCGCCAACGGCTTGGGCATGGGATTGTCGCTGCCGCTCCTGTCGCTGATCCTGGAACGCAATGGAGTCTCAGCCACGCTGAACGGCGCCAACGCCATGTTCGGCGCCGTCGCCATGCTGGCCTTCACGCCGTTCATTCCGGCATTTGCCGCGCGCCTAGGCACCGTGCGCTTCCTCATCGCCTGCTATGTCGTCGCCGCCATCTCGCTACTCGGCTTTCGCGCCACCAACGATTTGGGCCTATGGTTCCTGCTCCGCTTCACCTTGAACAGCGCCCTGCAGGGCCTCTTCCTAGTCAGCGAAGTCTGGATAAACCAGATCGCGACGGACGCCATGCGCGGCCGCTTGATTGCCATCTACGCCTCGATCGTCTCTGCCGGTTTCGCCATCGGTCCCATCATCATTCAATCGCTGGGAACCACCGGATGGGAACCCTTCATCGCCGGGGCCGTGTTGATGCTTCTGGCCATGCTGCCCCTGATCGCGGCCCGCCGCGTCGTCCCGCCCGTCGAGCATGCAAGCGCCGGTGCCATGTTCTCATTCGTTTGGAGTTCGCCGTCCGCTGCCGCAGCCGGCCTCGCCTACGGCGCCTTGGAAATGTGTGCCGCAAGCTTTCTCACCGTTTACGCGGTGCGCCTGGGCTCAAAGGAAGATGCCGCGACCTTGCTGATCACCGCCTGGGGCCTCGGCAACATGTTGCTAGTCCCGCTGCTGGGTTGGCTCGCCGACAAGACCGATCGCCGCCACGTCATGATCTTGTGTGCCAGTGTTGGCGTCGTTGGTGCCGCCCTGCTTCCGTTCGCCGGCGGCGTCAGTTATTGGGCCCTTGCCCTCGTCTTCATCTGGGGAGGGTTCGTCGCCGCGATCTATGCGCTTGGCCTGACGCATTTGGGCTCAAACTTCCGCGGTAGCCAGCTTGCAGCAGCCAATGCCGCCTTCTCAATTCTCTACGCCCTCGGCACTTTGGCCGGTCCAGGCCTGGGCGGCATCGCTATCGACCTGTGGAACCCTCACGGCTTACCCTTGGTTTTGGGCCTGATTTCTGCGGTTTTCCTGGGTGTCGTCGCCTATCGCACCGCGACCTTTCCACGCCCCAACAAGCAATTGACTTCAAACGCCGGATGAGTAGTTTGCACACCTCCCAATTCAATAGCGCAAGAAGTCCGAACCGAGACCGTCATGGCCAAACCAACAACCATAAAAATCCGTCTGAATTCTTCCGCAGGCACCGGCCATTTCTACGTTGCGAAAAAGAACTCGCGCACGATGACCGACAAATTCAAGTGCCGCAAATACGATCCCGTCGTGCGCAAGCACGTCGAATATACCGAAGGTAAAATCAAGTAGGATTGGGTTCAGGCCGCGTCCGCGACCACGCGATTGCGACCGTCACGCTTGGCCCGGTAGAGCGCCTGGTCGGCGCGCTTGAGCAACACCTCCGGCGTATCACCGCCACCACTTGCCGCCACACCGATTGAAATCGTCACCGGCACCTGGCGCGCTGCCGCGCTGACGGCAAACGGCGCATCAGCCACTGACTGCCGCAACCGCTCGGCCACCATATAGGCAAAGCTCAGATCAGTATCCGGCATCACCACCACGAACTCTTCGCCGCCGTACCGGCACGCCAGATCGATGCCACGGACATTCGCCGAGATCCGGCCCGCGAACTCGCGCAGGACTTCATCGCCGACATCGTGGCCATAGGTGTCGTTGATCTGCTTGAAGAAATCGACGTCCAGCAACAAGAACGAAACCTGCTTGCCCGCGCTGTCCGACATCAGGGTATTCAAATGCCGGGACATATAGCGCCGGTTGAACAAACCCGTCAGCTGATCAGTCACCGCCATCTCCAGGCTTAACTGCAACGATTGGCGCAGCCGGTCCGAATAGCGTTTGCGCCTGAGCTGCGTACGAACCCTCGCAATCAGCTCGTGGTGCTCAATGGGCCGCATCAAATAGTCGTTGACGCCGATATCAAGCGCCCGCACCAGACGCTTCACGTCGCCCTCATCGACAATGGTCAGGATAGGCGTTTGCCTGGTGGTGTCGAGGCTGCGCAGCGTCGCGCAAAACCGCAATCCATCCTGCTTGTCCAGCGACAGGCTTGAAATCACGAGGTCGTAATCACCGCCTTTGGCACGCACAACCGCTTCCGTCGTTTGCGGCACCAGATCAACGTCATGATCTCCACCCAGCGCTTCGGCAATCCGCTGCGCACTTTGTTCGCGGTCTTCAACGATCAGAATACGTCCCCGCCCGGGCTGCACGCCAAACGCCGGGTCCTCCGCCTCAGCTAAACCCATGCTCTCGCCCGTGGCCTGACGCAGTCGGAGTTCGTCCACCATCGTCTTCAGGCGCACCAGGCTTCGCACGCGTGCGAACAGGGCAATATCGTTGACAGGTTTGGTCAGAAAATCATCCGCGCCGGCCTCAAGCCCCTGAACACGATCGGCAAGCTGATCAAGCGCCGTCACCATAACGACAGGCAGATGCGCCGTAGCAGGGTTCGCTTTGATGCGCCTGCAGACTTCAAAACCGTCCATGCCCGGCATCATCACGTCCAAGAGGACGATATCCGGCAACTCTTTGCCGATCAGCGCCAGCGCCTGCTCGCCTGAGTTCGCGGTTACAACGTCAAAATATTCCGCACCGAGTTTAGCCTCGAGCAGTTTAACGTTGGCTGGAATGTCATCGACGACGAGAACGCGCGCGGTCATGGAAAGAACTCGTTAGTGCAGGAACCGGCGGATCGTCTCGAGAAAATGCATCACTGAGATGGGTTTGGAAATATACGCCTCACACCCACCCTGCCGGATCTTCTCTTCATCGCCTTTCATCGCAAATGCAGTGACCGCGATAACAGGAATTGCCTTCAGCTTTTCGTCTTCCTTGAGCCACTTCGTCACCTCCAGCCCCGACACTTCCGGCAACTGGATATCCATCAGGATAAGGTCTGGAACATGCTTGCGGGCCAAATCGAGCGCCTCCAAACCGTCCCTGGTTTGGATCGTTCGGTAGCCATGGGCATCAAGCAGGTCGTGGAAGAGCTTCATATTGAGCTCATTGTCCTCCACGATCAGAACGGTCTTGGCACTGGCATCCATGGTGTTCTCCAGACGAGGTCTTTTCGGCCCTGTCTCTGTCATTTGCGCCCCCAATATGGGGTACATTTTTTACGCACCATATTTCACCTGAACAATGTTAAATAAGCTTTTCGGAATACCAGAAAGACCAACAAGTTTTGCAACACAGATTTCTCAATATGGAACACTGACGGCCATGAAGCGAGAGTTTGCCATCGAAATCGCTGAACACGCTTTAATATTCCTGGCTAATCGCCCCGAAGACCTTCAGCGTTTCTTAACCGCAAGTGGCCTTGACGGCATCGATTTGCTGGAAGGAACCGGCGACTCAGCGATTCTCGCAGCCGTCCTGAACCACCTCGCCAGCGAAGAACCGCTCGCCAAGGAATTCTCCGAAGAAGAAAAACTGAAGCCCGGCACCCTCCTGCAAGCCTGCGCCACACTCGACCCGCACAGCTCATCCTCATGGTGAAACTCGACCCCGCCAGACCCCTCGTCATCTGCGATGCTGATGAAGTTCTACTGCAGTTCATGGCAGGTCTCGAAGATTTTTTACATTCACTGGGTTACTTCCACGACTTCTCGTCGTATCGTATTCACGGCAACGTCCGTGACCAAATCACCAAAGACCGGATCGCCGATGAACGCGTGACCGAACTCTTCGGCCAGTTCTTCGCCACGCAAACCCCGCTCCTTCACCCGGTTGCGGGAGCGGCAACCGCCCTTGCGAGTTTGAGCAGAGAGGCTCAGGTCCTGGTCCTCTCCAACTTGCCCGAGACTTCTCGCGACGCCCGCATCGAAAATCTCACCCGCCACGGCATGCCTTATCCCGTGATTGCCGGCCGTGGACCCAAAGGCATCGTGGTCAAAGACCTCATCGCAGGTTTTCATCAACCGGTAGTCTTCATCGACGACTTGCCGCCGCACTTGACCTCCGTCGCCACCGAAACCCCGCATGTCCACCGCCTGCACTTTGTCGCCGATCCGCGTCTGGCCAAACTGGTTCCACACTGTCCGGATGCCCATCGCCGGATTGATGATTGGCCTACAGCCCAGAATTGGATCACCTCCGTTATTCGAACAGGCTGACATGGGCGTGCTTTGCCGCGAGTGCATAAAATTTTTCGATGAGGCATCACCGAAACGATGCCCAGCCTGCAAAAGCCCGCGCCTGACCAACCACCCTGAACTCCACCTCCTCACCATCGCCCACATCGATTGCGATGCCTTCTATGCCTCCATCGAAAAGCGCGACGACCCCTCGATCGCCGACAAGCCGGTCATCATCGGCGGCGGCAAGCGCGGAGTTGTCTCTACCGCCTGCTACATCGCCCGCACCTTCGGCGTGAAGTCCGCGATGCCCATGTTCAAAGCTTTGGCGGCTTGCCCGAACGCAGTCGTCGTGCGCCCGAACATGCAAAAATACGCAACTGTCAGCCGCGACGTAAAACGCCTGATGCAAGAGACCACACCACTCGTCGAATCCCTTTCACTCGACGAAGCGTTCCTGGACCTCACCGGCACCGAGCGCCTGCACAAATCCACCCCCGCCCAAACCCTCGCCCGCCTCGCCAAACGCATCGAGGACGAACTCCACATCACCGTTTCAGTCGGCCTCAGCTTCAACAAATTCCTCGCGAAAATCGCCTCCGACCTCGACAAACCTCGCGGCTTCAAAGTCATCGGTCGCGCCGAAGCCCTGGATTTCCTCGCTCCGCGCCCCGTCACGTTAATCCCCGGCGTCGGCAAAGCCTTCGCCCAGTCGCTTGCCCGCGAAGGCATCTTCACCATCGGCGATGCCCGCCGCCGCAACCAAAAGGAGCTCTCCGCTCGCTTCGGCGCCAGCGGCCTCTGGATCTGGCGCCTATCGAACGCCGACGACACCAGAGCTATCGAGCCCCGCCTTCCGGCCAAAACCATCTCCGCCGAAACCACACTTGAGTCTGACACCGCCGCCACCGGCAAACTCTCCGAAATCCTCTGGCGCCTGTGCGAGAAAGTGTCCTCCCGTGCCAAGGCATCTGAACTCGGCGGCAAAGTAGTTCAACTCAAACTCAAAACTTCAGACTTCAAAATCTTAACCCGCCGTCACACCCTTGACCGTCCCACGCAACTGGCGCGCCGCCTCTTCGAAACAGGTTCAAGCCTTCTCGCAGCCGAAACCCACGGCAGCCGCTACCGCCTGATCGGTATCGGCCTCGCCGACATCGTCCCCGCATCTCAGTGCGACGAGGCCGACCTCATCGACACCCAGGGCACCCGCCGCGACGCCGCCGAACACGCCATGGACAAAGTCCGCGCCAAATTCGGCTCGACCGCCATCAAGAAAGGCCGCTCGCTTTGAAGAAGTGCCGGAACTCAGACTCGCGTGACACTCAATCTGACACAGACCATTTTTTAGGTGACAGTTTCCAGGTCGAACTTCCAATTTTCTGCGCGGAAAGCTTCACTTTTTTGAACGGACAGGTGACACGGACGCTATATGTTTTTCAGTCGGCTTTTTTGGTACTCGCTTTGTGGTGTGCCGATGGTTCGCCATGAAATATCGCCGACAACCCGGGCGTGACTACTCGAAGGACTAAAACGCTTGCGCCTCCCTTACGCTGAACCTGACGGCCTATGATATAATTGGCGCAGATCGAATGTCAAGAACTAAATAGGAACTTTATGTGCGCTGGCTTATATTGCGCTGTTTAAGCCACGGCAACCCAGAGTGCCACAAACTCCACTTCTGTCCGGTTCAGCGCAAAAACAAAAGTCTCGTCATCACCGGCCTTGTGCCGGTGACCCCGGGGTATTTGGGGTGGTATTTGGGGTCAGGTTCGATTTCTTTCCCAACCCCGCTCAATCGTCTCCGGCAGTTTCGAGGTCACGTCAAACACAACCCGATTAATCCTCTTCACTTCAGCAAGTTTGCGAGGTCAGACCCCGGTTGATTTGGCGTTTGATTTGGAAAAATTGCCCCGCGCAGGCGAACCGGCAAACCGCCCGCGCAACCGCCCGTTGTTTTCGCGCTGCTTGTTGTCACAAACCTTTCAGATGTGAACGCCGCCGCGCCGCCCAAGTGCTAAAGCGCAAAGCTTGGGCTGCCGGCCCCACCCCCTGTCCGGCATTGGGGAAACAGTATGAAAACAAAACTGATGGCAGCGGCATCGCTCGCCGCGTTGTGTTCCGTCTATGCGCTTACCTCAGCGAACGCGACGCATTTCGAAGGCGTCTACATCGGCCTGCACAGCGGCGTCGGGATGGCTGACGTGGACTACGTTCACTTTCAACCGCTGCTTCCGCAAACCGAACCGTTGTCGTTTAGCGACAGCGCGGCTGTCGGCGGCGCCCAGCTTGGCGTTCGCTTCGACATCGCTCCCGATTGGGTCTTAGGCCTCGAAGGGACGTACACGGCAGGCATGATCGACGACACCTTGGCCTCGGTGCTCTCGGTCGACCGCTCGCGCTCGTTCGAAATCTCCGATCAGTTCACGGCCGTGCTGCAACTGGGCCACTCGTGGGGTGACTGGTTGCTCTCCGTGAAGGGCGGCTACGCTAACGCGAAAATCGACACGTACTCGAACGTGATCTCGACCGGCGTATTGACGAGCACAAGCTCCGACCGCGAGAGCGGCTGGACGGCCGGCGTCGGCGTCGACCACGTGATCGCGCCGAATGTGACCCTGGGGCTCAGCTACGACTACAGCAGCTACTCCCCCGACGACCGCAACAACGTGCAAGTGGCCCCCTTCCTCGCCTCCACTACGCACCACCAAAACATCGACGCCAACGTCCACCTCGTCACAGCCCGCCTCAGCTGGACGTTCTAGCGAAAGCCGTACAGGCGCCGGACCAACCCTCCGGCGCCTGAAGCGCGCACTAGAAGTGGGGTCAGTGTAAATTTCTGCCGAGAAAAACTTTGAGTTCCCCTACCCCCTCACCCCATCCAGCGTCATCACCGCGCCATACAGCTCCGGCCGTCGATCGCGAAACATTCCCCAGGAGTTGCGCGCAACCGCAATCGCATCCAGGTCGACCGTCGCCGTTACCACCGCCTCTTTGTCGCGCCCCGCATCGGCCAAAATCTCACCCGTCGGCCCCGCAATAAACGACGTGCCATAGAACGTAACCTCGCACGTCTCGCCCACCTCGCGCCCGATGCGGTTCGAGGCGATCAGCGGCAGATAGTTCGCGCCCGCGTGCCCCTGCATCACCCGCCGCCAATGCGCCGAAGAATCAACAGCCGGCGCTGGCGGCGGTTCGGTGCCGATCGCCGTCGGATAACACAGTATTTCCGCCCCCATCAACGCCATGGCCCGAGCCCCTTCGGGGAACCATTGGTCCCAACAAATTGCAGCACCAACCTTGCCGAACTTTGTGCCCCACACCTTGAAACCAGTGTCCCCGAGATTGAAGTAAAACTTTTCCTGGTAGCCAGGCCCATCGGGAATATGCGACTTGCGATAAAGCCCCAGCACCGACCCATCCGCATCGATCATCGCCAGTGAATTGAAATGCGCATTGTTCGCCCGCTCGAAGAAGCTCAGCGGCAGCACGACATCGA
>JANOFD010000003.1:0-13163 GCA_031413455.1 Rhodobiaceae bacterium | reverse complement strand
GGTCGCCGTAAAATGTGGTCGTGAGACTGAACAGCCAGATCGCCGTGGCGAGCATCGGGAATCCCATCGCCACTTTGAAGCGCTCCATCCAGGCGCCGGGCTTTGGCAACAGACGGATGAGGGCCGGACTGAAGCTGAACACCACCCAGGGCAAAGCCAATCCGAAACCCAAGGCCAGAAATATGGCGATGGTGATCGCCGCTGGTTGGGTGAAGGCGTAGCTCATGGCTGCACCCATGAAGGGTGCCGTGCAAGGGGCAGCGACCACGACGGCGAGCACGCCGGTGAAGAACGTGCCGATCAATCCGCCCTGACGCGAAAGTCCTTCGCCTGCGCCCTGAAGCGAGGTGCCGAAGTCAAACAGACCGGATAGATTGAAGCCGATCAACGCCAGGATATAGGCGAGCGCTGCCACCGACAGCGGTGATTGCAACTGGAAGCCCCAGCCCACATCTTCACCGGTACTGCGCAACCACAGAAGGGCGCCTGCCAACCCTGCGAAGGTGGTCATGACGCCCAGCAGATAGGCGATGCCGTCCACCCAGGGACGCCCAGTGTGGCCGGACTTCACAAGTGCCAGTGCTTTCATCGACAGGATCGGAAAGACGCAGGGCATCAAATTCAGAATGAGGCCGCCCAGAATTGCAAACAGGATCGCTTGCACGAGCGGCATCTGGGATGCGGCGACTAAGGTCGAAGCTGGTACGCTGCCGCGTTGCAGGGAGGCTTCGTATGACTTGCCGTCGGCGAGCACCAAGACGCCGTCGATTTTATCTATCTCGCCACGGCGTTGGACATCGCGCAGACGCCAGCCTGGCGGCACGGCAATGGCGAAGCCAGCGCCGCGTGGCGCTGAAACTTGCAGCGCTGATGCCTTGATCAGGCCTTTTGTGTAGGGAAAAAACTGGGCGCCAGCTCCGCGCTCCATCCGATCAACTGTGGGAACAAAATACAGGGTCACCGCCTCGCCGCTCAGAGAGAAACGCGCCTCAAACGGTGCGGACGGCGACGGTTCACGGGCGCGGGATGCTGCGAAGGCCTGGCGCCATTCGGGGTTGGGCGCCGGATCCGTCGCGACTACAGGAAGCGTGAGGTCGAGGGTTGCTTGCTCGGGTACGCAAATGTCTTTGCATACGAGCCATGTGGCATCGACTTTGACCGTGACGAAGTCGCCGGGGCGCAATCCGGCGGGTACAGTCACTTCCGAACGCAGGAGGATTTGCTCTGAAAATCCATAGTTGGCGAGCTCGCCAAACGGGATGCGTTCGGGATGCGGCCACTTGATATCCGAGGCGACAAATCCGGGTGGGAGGGTCCACGACAATGTTGTCGGCTCGCCGGACTCGCCGGGATTGCGCCAATAGGTGTGCCACTGGGGCTGCATACGCTGGTGGAGAGCAAGAGAGATCGTGCCGCCGGCGGCGGGAATTCCCGTGACTTCCGAGACCAAGCGCGCCTCGACGCGTGGAGTCGTGGCCACATCTGCGGCCCTCGTAACGCTCGCGCCCATTGCTGCCGCGAGAGCGAACGCCATCAACAATCGTGTTAAAACTGACGTCAATGCCGCTCCCCACACCGCTTGGAATTCAGGTTATATAGCGGAGTAACAATGGGACAGCGAGTGTCTCAAGAGGCTTAATGCGCGGCGCTCGCGCGAGTGTGAACACAAGGAACTCAACAAAATGCGTAATTCGAACCGGCAGTGGCGGCTGAAACACCGGCCCGTGGGCGAGATCAAGCCCGGCGATCTGGAGCTGAGCGAGGCGCCCAAGCCGGTGCCGGGACCCGGCGAAATTCTGGTGCGCAATGTCTATCTGTCGCTCGATCCGACGAACCGCATCTGGATGAGTGATATGGAGCAATACATGCCGCCGGTTGTGATCGGCGATGTGATGCGCGGCGGCACAATCGGCATTGTCGAACAGTCGAACGCACCGGGCTTTGAGGTTGGCGAAATCGCCATGCCCGGCATGGGCGGCTGGCAGGATTATTCGCTGGGGGCTACGAGCGGGCCCTTCGCGTCGCGCAAACTGCCAAAGCTGCCGGGTGTGCCAATGACGTCCTATATGAGTGCGTTGGGGTTCACGGGTGCGACGGCTTATTTTGGTTTGCTGGATCTTGGACAACCCAAGGCCTCCGAGACGGTTGTGGTTTCTGCGGCGGCTGGCGCCGTGGGCCAGATCGTCGGGCAGATTGCAAAGCTCAAAGGTTGCCGGGTTGTGGGCATTGCGGGCTCGGACGACAAGTGCCGTTATGTGGTCAAGGATCTGGGGTTTGATGCCTGCATCAATTACAAGACAGAAGATGTGGCCGCTGCCTTGAAACGTGAATGTCCGCAAGGCATCGACATCGATTTTGAAAATGCGGGCGGTACGATTCTGGATGCGGTGCTGGCCAACATCAATCTGAAAGCACGCATCGTGCTGTGCGGACTGATCTCGCAATACAACGCAATAGGTCCAGTGCCGGGCCCCTATAATTTCACCAACATTCTGATGAAGCGCGCCCGGGTGGAGGGCTTCATTATCATCGACTATGTCCACCGCTTCGACGAATTTGCGATGCAAATGGCGCAGTGGGTGCTGGCGGGCAAGATCAAGGACCGGGTCGATGTGGCAGAGGGGCTTGAGAACGCGGTGACGACGCTGGGCAAGCTGTTCACAGGCGGCAATACCGGAAAGCTCCTGGTGCGCGTGAGCAAGGAGGCGTGAGCATGAACTGGCGAGTGTTCTTCTGGGCGGCAGCCTTTTTTAATTTTGCGGCAGGGCTGCCACTCCTGCTGGCACCCGAGGTGATGCTGGGAACGCTTGAGTTGCTGGTTCCTTCCGACTTGATGTTTCACCGGATGACCGGCCTGCTCGTGGTTTGCTTTGGTGCAGTGTATGGGTTTGTGGCACAGGACCTGGAACGATTCCGACCGCTGGTCTGGCTTGGCGTTGTCGGCAAAGGCGGTGTGGTTGCCCTGTTTACGCAAGCCTTTCTGCAGGGACTGGTTCCGTTTTCGGCTTATTCTGTTTCGTTGGGCGACTTGGCGTTTACGCTTGGGTTCATGGTGTTCCTGTTGAATGGCAAGCGCACGCCATGACGGTGCTTTCCATCAGCGTCGAATCGCCTTCGTCGAAAAATACGCTAAGCGTTCTTGACAAAGGGCTTGATGCTTACAACGCGCAGTTTTCGCCTGCGCATTGGGAGGAGTTCGCGATCGCGCTGAAGACGGAGGATGGCGAGGTCAAGGGCGGTATCTCTGCGTTGTCGTGGGCAGGAATGCTGTTCATCAAGTGGCTGTGGATCGACGAGGCGCATCGCCGTGGCGGGCATGGACGGGCGTTGATGGCGGCGGCTGAAGCCGAGGGGCGCCGGCGCGGCTGCAGCGCCATTGCGCTCGACACGTTCGTGTTCCAGGCGCGGCCGTTTTACGAGAAGCTTGGGTTCAGTGTTTTTGGAACGCTTGATTATCCGGCGGGGTTCAAGCGGTATTATTTGCAGAAGGCGCTGTAGGAAGAGTTTCACGCGAAGGCGCGAAGCTCAATCTACAAACATTCTCGTCATCCCGGACGCAGTGCGGTGTGGAGCGAAACGAAATGCCGCTCTGCAGATCCGGGACCCACCCGGGGTTCGAGCTCCAAAGCAAACTGCACCCGGACAGGAACCCCCGCACCTCGCTTGGGCCCCGTGTCTGCGGAGCAGCACGAAGGATGCTGCACCGCGCACGGGGTGACGGAGTTTTTTGTTTCGGATGAGATTCGCGTGAGTCCTCTTTTGCGGATTAAGTCTAATGAGATTCGATCTGGCGGGCCGGGTCATTGCGCCAGTAGACGTAGGACAGAACTACGGCAGCCATCACCGACGCAAGCAGCGAGCCGATCAATACGAACAGCGAGAGTTTTGCGCCGAGCACGAACCACGCCGCCATCGTGACAAGTCCCGACAACACAAACAAGCGCCCCGTGATGCGGTGCGTTTTTTCCCAGGCGTACTCGCTGGACATGGTCCAGGGCGTGCGCACGCCGCCGAACCAGTTTGAGCGCGTCTTGCCAAGGTAATTTCCCAGACCCACAAACAACACGCACAAACCCGGGATCAGGGCGTTGGCCATATCAACGGGCTGGCCCAGGGCCCCCAGTGTTATCAGGACATGCAGGTAGGACAGCAACAGACCAAGCAGAATCGTGGCGGCGTTCCAGAACTTGCCGCTTGCCTCCAGGTTTGCGCGGCGTGGATCGAAGCGCGGAATGATCCACATCAGCGCGGTGATCAGCAGCGTCAAGGCTGGGAAGAACACTAGAGCTTCTGATTTGGAAGCGAACCTGTCGATGTGGCCCTCGAGGTTCCAATGAACAGGAATCAGAGCGCCTTCGGGAACCAGTGTCCAGGCCCACGCAGATAGCGTTGCCATGCCTGCGATCAGCACGCCGTTTGCAATCAACATCGGACGATAGTTCATGCGGCTAACGCTCCTTCCCTTTGGTGCCGGCCAGAGCCATGAAGGCCACCAGCGCTTCTTCCATGACGGACATATTCAGATGATAGGTGATCGTTGTGCCCTGGCGCTCTGTGGTGACCAGATCGGCGTTTTTCAGAACGGTGAAGTGGCCGGAGAGCGTGGGCTTGGCGATCGGAAAATGCTCCGCGATATCGCCCGCGCACATGGCGCGTTTGCGCAGCAGTTTCAAAATGTCCCTGCGTACGGGATGGGCGAGAGCCTCGAAAACCTTGTTCATCTTTCGTTATTTAGGCAATTACCGAAATAATGTCAAGTGGCGGCGCTTTGACCGCGTCCGGAAATCCGCTATGGAACAGCACCCGTCACTTTGAGGAGCATTGACGCCGTATGTTCGAGATTTTCCTGGCCTCGCTTGTGACGTTTTTCGTGGTGATCGACCCGCCAGGCGTGACGCCGATGTTCGCGTCGCTGACACAGGACATGCCGCCGGCGTGGCGGCGGCGCATGGCGTGGAAAAGCATTGCGGTGGCGAGTTTCATCCTGTTCGGATTTGCCTTTGGCGGAGAGTGGGTTCTGGACAAGCTGCATGTCAGCCTGGATGCGTTTCGTATTGCGGGAGGTTTGCTTCTGTTCCTGATCGCACTCGACATGCTGTTTGAGACGCGCACACGGCGGCGTGAGGCGCGTAATGAGAAAGTGCTGGAAGAGCGCCGCTCCCATCCCGGCGAGCACGAAGATATTTCCGTGTTCCCCCTGGCCATCCCGCTGATCGCGGGGCCGGGCTCGATCGCCTCGGTGATGCTGCTGTTCGCGCAGCATGGTGACTGGACGGCGCGGGGCGCCGTCCTTGCCGGGATTGTGGTCAATCTGGCGTTGACGCTGGCGGTGTTTCTGCTGGCGGCGCGCATGAGCCATTTGTTGAGCGCTACGCTTGCCGCGATAGTGACGAAGGTATTCGGGATCCTCCTCGCCGCCCTGGCGGCCCAGTTCACAATCGACGGGATCAAAAGCGCTTTTGGGCTGGGGTGAGGTTTGGATACCAACAATAAAGGGAGAAGCAGTGGCTCGCTTTCCCGTCGCTGCGTTGTTGTCGCTTCGCCAGGCCCCTCAGTCTTCTATCGCCGCGTAGACGATGTTTTTCAGTTGGCCGCGGAAGTTGAAGGTGGCTGAGGGCATGAGTTGCGTCATGAAGACGACGGCGAGGTCTTCCTTGGCGTCGACCCAGAAAATCGTCGAGAAGGCGCCGCCCCAGTACCAGTCGCTGCCGACGATCGAGCCCGAGCTGACGCTGTCGAGCGTGGTTGCAAAGCCGAGACCGAAGCCGACGCCTTCATTGGCGGTTTCGGAAAAGCCGCCGATCGCCATTTGCGTGAGGTCTTGGTTGGCCTTCAAATGATTGCGGCGCATTAGTTCGATCGTGCGGGGTCCAAGCACGCGCGCGCCGTCGAGTTCGCCGCCGCGGCACAGCATGTCGCAAAAACGCAGGTAGTCGGCCGTCGTGCTGACCAGTCCGCCGCCGCCGGAACAGAATTTCGGCGGGTTCAAATAGGCGCTCTTTTCGGGGTCCTCCAACAGCTGAAGGCTTTTGTCGGCGCCGCGGCGGTAGTTGGCGCCGAAGCGGTCGAGCTTTTCGCGCGGCAGGGTGAAGGCGGTGTCCTTCATCTTCAGCGGCTCGAAGATTTCGTCGGCGAGGAATTTGTCGAGCTGTTTGCCGGAGATGATTTCGACCAACGCGCCGCAGACGTCGGTCGAATAGGAATAGAGCCAGCGCTCGCCGGGCTGATAGCGCAGCGGCACGCGCGCGAGTTTGTCGAGGAAGGTTTGCCGGCCTTCACTCTCGATCCGCTTTAAGCCGAGCTTGGCGTATTCCTTGCCGACGGGATGGGTGTCGACGGGCGAGCCGAGCGCATCGAGCATCGTGCCATAGGTCAGGCCGCCGGTGTGGGCGAGCATGTCGCGCATGCTGAGCGGGCGGTTGGGGCGCTCGGTGACCATACTGTCCCCTTCGCCGGAAACCCAGACGCGATGATCGCGCCAAGCAGGGATGAAGCGGTGCACGGGATCGTTCAACTGAAACGCGCCGCGCTCGAAGAGTGTCATCAGCGCGACGGAGGTAATGGGTTTGGTCATAGAGGCGATGCGGAAGATCGTATCGTCGCGCATCGGCTTTCGGCGCTCTCGGTCCATCTGGCCCAGCGACTTGAAATAGGCGAGGTGGCCGCGGCGCGTCACCGCGACCTGGCAGCCGGCGATCTTGCCGCTGTCGACGTAAGCCCGGTTCAAGTGATCGGCGATGCGGTCGAGCCTTCCGGGCGCAAAGCCGGCGTGGGTGGCGGATGGGGTCATGGCGTCCTCCCTGGTGTTGCGACGAGCCTAACGGAGATTGCCGGGTGCGGGAAGCGGTGGACTGGAGAAAGGATTGCACGCGAAAGCGCAAACAGAAGAAAAGACGCGAAGCAAAAAAATTGGAAGCCAGGTGGCGGGACTGTTCACAAAACTTTTCGCGGCTTATTCAATTTCGCGCCATCGCAAGTCCGCTTTCTCTTTGGCGATGGCGAATCGCTATATGCCCCTCCCGAACAAAGCCGGACGGGGTGCCTGGCGCCAGCTTGAGCGCTCCTCGACTGCGTCAACTGCCCGGTGGTTTGGCGTTGGGTCTGGTGAGCATGCGTTTGATCCACCAGATACCGCTGTCGCTGCGGACCCAGGTGGCTTCGAAGCGGCCGGCGGCATTGACGATCTTGCCGTTGGGAAGCTTGGCGGTCTGTTTGAAATCGCCGGTGTGCACAACGGCGGGGCCATTGTAGGAAATGTAGGAGGTGGTCATCTCAAACACCTGGACCTGCACACCGCCTGTGTTCGTCAAGGCTTGGCGGATGGCATCGCGGCCGATGAGCGGGCCGCTTTGGCGTTCCATCACGCCGTCGGGCGCATACATTTCAGCAACCGCTGCGGCATCCATCGCCAAAACCAGCGAGCGGTAGCGCTGGAGCGAGGCTTCGATCTGGCGTTCTGTTTGGGGACCATAGGCGATCGGGGCCTCTACCTGCGGGGGGCCGCGCAAGAAGCCCTGTTCGCAGGCCGCAAGGGGCAGCAATGCCAGTGCTGCGATGGCGAAACGAAGGCGCCGCATTAGTGAACAACCTCAAACAATCCCGCCGCGCCCATGCCGCCGCCGATGCACATCGTCACGACGATGTTCTTGGCCTTGCGGCGGCGGCCTTCCAGCAACGCGTGGCCCACCAGGCGGGAGCCCGTCATGCCGAAGGGGTGGCCGATTGAAATGGAACCGCCGTTGACGTTCAGTTTTTCGTGGGGCACGTCGAGGCGGTCCATGCAATAGAGCACCTGACTGGCGAAGGCTTCATTCAATTCCCACAAGTCGATGTCGTTGACGTTGAGGCCGGCGCGTTGCAGCAGACGGGGCACGGCGAAGACGGGGCCGATGCCCATTTCATCCGGCTCGCAACCGGCGACGGCGAAGCCCTTGAAAATGCCGAGCGGTTTGAGGTTTCGCTTGGCGGCTTCTTTGGACTCCATCACTACACAGGCCGAGGCGCCATCGGACAATTGGCTGGCGTTGCCAGCGGTCACAAACTTGTCGCCGCCTTTGATGGGCTTGAGGCCGGCGAGCGCTTCGTAAGTCGTGTCGGCGCGGTTGCATTCGTCTTTGGTGACCGTATATGGGACATTTTTTGTCTCGCCGGTTTCCTTATTTGTCGTCGTCATGACGGTCTCCATGGGGACGATTTCGTCGGCGAATTTTCCGGATTGCTGAGCCGCAGCGGTGCGCTTCTGGCTTTCGTGCGAGAAGCGGTCCTGACGTTCGCGGGTGATGTTATAACGGGCGGCGACAATGTCGGCGGTGTCGATCATCGGCATCCAGAGCGCCGGATAGGATTGCATCAATTTTTCTTCGGTGATGCGGTTGACGTTGAGATTGGCCTGGACGAGGGAAATCGACTCGACTCCGGCGCCAATGGCTATGGGGACACCTTCGTTGATGATGCGCCCGGCTGCGACAGCGATCGATTGCAGGCCAGAGGAGCAGAAGCGGTTGATGGTGGTGCCCGAGGTGGTGACGGGGCAGCCGGCCCAGATTGCCGCAAGCCGTCCGATGTTTTGGCCGGTGGCGCCTTCCGGCAAGCCGCACCCCATGATGACGTCTTCAACGTCTCCCGGTTCAATCTTGGCGCGCTGGATCGCGTGCTTGACGGCGTGGCCGGCCATCGCCGCGCCATGCGTGTTGTTGAAGCCGCCGCGAAACGACTTTGCCAGTCCGGTTCGCGCCGTCGATACGATCACTGCTTCGCGCATGTAGGGTCTCCCAGAGTAATTGAAACGAATGCCTTGGCCAGCACGTTATCGCTTTCAAGGCAGGCTTGGCGAGAGGTTTGTTCGGGAGTATGCCTTACCGATATCCACAAGGACGAGGAACACTATGTCCGCACACATTGAAGCGCTACGTACACAAGATGAGCGTTTCCTGGGCCTTCCCGGCTATGACTACCGTCCGCACTATATCGACGACCTTGCGGGCTTTGAGGGGCTGCGGCTGCACTTTATCGACGAACAGCCCGTAAAGGCGCAGGGCCTGCAAACTTTTTTGTGCCTGCACGGGGAACCCAGTTGGGCCTACCTCTATCGAAAAATGATTCCGCATTTTCTGGCCGGAGGTGGCCGGGTTGTGGCGCCAGATTTTTTTGGCTTTGGCCGTTCGGACAAGCCGGTGGCAGAGGCTGTTTATACATTTCATTTCCACCGCACCATGCTGTGCCGGCTCATCGAACGGCTTGACCTGCGCAACATCACGCTGGTGGTGCAGGATTGGGGCGGACTGCTTGGACTGACCTTGCCGATGGACATGCCCGAGAGGTTCTCCCGCTTGCTGGTGATGAACACGACGTTGGCAGTAGGCGCGAGCCCCGGACCCGGCTTTGATGGCTGGAAGGCTTTTGTCAAAGCCAATCCGGATTTTGATGTCGGGGCACTGATGAAGCGCGGAACGCCGGTGCTGAGCCCGGCCGAGGCTGCGGCCTACGGCGCGCCGTTTCCCGATACGCGTTACCAAGCGGGTGTCCGCCGTTTTCCAGAGCTTGTTATGGTGGCGCCAAATATGGAGGGCGCTGACACTTCGCAGCGGGCGGCCCGATGGTGGGCGAGCGAGTGGCAGGGGCAGAGCTTTATGGCCGTGGGTATGAAGGATCCCGTACTCGGCGGGCCGGTGATGGCTGAACTGAGGAAAACCATTCGCGGGTGCCCTGCCCCACTTGAAATTGCCGACGGCGGCCATTTTGTTCAGGAATGGGGCGGTGAGATTGCGAGGGCGGCGCTGGCGGCATTCGCGCAAGGCTGAAGTGGCTCGATGGCGGGTTGTCTTTGACTAGAGCCAAGACATTCAAGGCCGCGCTCTTCCATAACTTGAAGGGCATGGACGTAGCCTGCTTCGATGGCTTCGTCGAAAGCGTGCCATGACCGCAATCCTAAACCTGGGAGCGGAGGATCAAACAGAAGGTCGGCTTGTTCGCGCGCCTGGCGGCGCTGGACTTCGTTGCCCACAGTGCCTGAGCGCATGAGGATCGAGACGATCGACGGTGCACCTTTCAGTTGCTGGCGGAACAGCGACAGCCAGGGCTGGTCGCTAAAGTCTTCGCCTTCGGCGACCAGCGCTTCGTCGCCCGCGACGTCGATGCCGATGACCGGACCTTGGGCAAATGTCGCCATGATGTCGACGGGCATGTTGTTCATCAAGCCACCGTCGACGAGGAGATTTTTCTCGTGGACCACCGGAGGAAGCAGACCCGGAATTGCGACAGTCGCTCTGAGAGCTTTCCAGAGCAGGCCTTCCTTGTGGATATGAGCCCTGCCCAGCGTCAAATTTGAAGAGACACAAAAATACATGCGGCTCAGATCTTCGATGTTCACGTCGCCGAAGTGCTCGTGCAAAAGTTTGGAAACCTTCTTGCCGCGCAGCACGGCAACCAGCGGCAACGTAAAGTCGGACAGGGGGTTGGTGTCGACAAAGGCATGGCGGACCCGCCTTGATAGTTCCTTGTTGTCCCAGCCCATTGCGACGCCTGCGGCAATGATGGCGCCCATGCTTGAGCCACCGACGAAATCGAAGGGGACGCCTGCTTCCTGGAGGGCTCTGATGACACCAATGTGGGCAAAGCCTCTGGCGCCACCACCGGCCAGGACCAGGCTCACGGCCCGGCCTGACAGAATGCGGGCGAAGCGGGACATATCGCTTTTGTCGCCCTCGCGCAGGTAGTGATGCATGCCGATCGCGGTATTTGGGCCGAGCGGCGTAGACGAGAGGCCAGGTCCGCCAGGCTTACGCAGCAGAACGAGTTCAGGATGCTGGCGCTTGAGGCGGCCCCGGGTTTCGGGATTGTGGAACCGATGTTCTATGGGTTCCCCCGCGTTGGCCACCAGGAATATGCGGTCGGCTTGGCGTACGCAAAGCTGAGTCCAGGCGCTTTCCGGGGTGTCCCCAATATAGAGTACAACGTCGTTTGCGGCCTCGTGGTGGGCAAACCATTCGCTGGGCCGGCCGGCGGCTTCGCGCCCGATGGCGCCGGCATTGAGGGCGATGCCGGCAAAGGCGCGTGACAGATTCTCGCCGAAGGCCCGGCAATCGATGCCCGGATGAAGTGGAACGAAGGCGACAGTGCGCGCTGTCTGTGTCCCCACCGCGCGACGGGTTGTGTGGCGCAGACGGCGTATGAGAATCCGCATCAGGTTTAGGGACAATCGCGGATGGCGCGCCAGTAAGCGTTCAAATCTTGACTTGCTGATTCGCAAAAGTTCACTGTCGCGCAAGGCGATGAGTTTTGCCGAGTGGGCGTCGCCAGTTATGACGGACATTTCGCCCACGGTTTCGCCGGACGGTATCTGGGCGATGAAGTGATCGTTGCCGAGTTCGTCGGGCGTAAATACACCCAGGCATCCTGTCACCACGATGAACACGGCTTGGTCGTTGTCCCCATCCCGGGCCAGCACTGCGCCGCCAGGAAGCGAGAACCATTCCGAGCTTGCCAAGAGTGCGTTGAGAGCGCGCGGACCGATTTCGCGCGTGATCGGAAAGGAGGAGACGCGCTCTCGTATTTCAGGCGATATTGGAATTTGCTGATCGTTATTTGGCCGCAGGATGCCCATGAGGCGTGCGCCTTGGACCGCGACTTCCTTAGCGGGATGGGGAACCCAGCGCTTGAAATAGTCAAAACGATTGTCGCTCATCGCGTGCTCAGGCCGCCCTTGTCCATGACGCGGGATCGAGCAGCTCGTTTGCAACTTTGGGCAGGGCTGCGTTTACTTGCGCTACTTCTGCTGCGGTGAGCGCCGGGCGTTGGAAACGCGCGAGGTTGAGCGCGAACTGATCCGGGTTTTTTGCGCCGACGATCACGCCATTGATCCAGGGCTGTGCCCGCACATAGGCAATGCAAAGGTCGGCGGGGCAGTCTCGATCCATGTCTCGCGCCAGCGTCCATAATTGGGCGCGTAGATGATCGGGATCGATGTTGGGCGCCGATGGCCAGCGTGCGCCGAGCGTTCCTGCGAGCAGGCCATGCATCAAGGCACTGTGCGCGTGCAGGGTGATGTCGCGGCGTGCTGCCAAGGCGTCGATCACCCCGCTTTGCTGCCATCGCCAGTCGAGGGCGTTGAACTGCAACTGGATGTAGCGCACGTCGCCATTGGCAAGGGCGAGTAACGCGTCTTGGGGCGAGGCAACGGCAACGCCCAAGTCGAAAACTATTCCTTCGTCGCGAAGATCCCTCAGCGTGCGCCAAATCAAGCCGTTGTGACCACCCAATTGGTTCACGTGGCTGACGAGTGCAACATCTAGGCGGTTTGTGTTCAGGCGCGCACAGGAATTGTGCACGGTGTCGGTAATCAATCCGCGAATGGCACTTGAAGGCGTGCCCGTTCCGATGGACGGCAGCTTTGTGACAATGCGTGTGCCGGCAGAAGCCTGGAGGGCTTGGCCGATTCGCTGTTCCGACGCCCCGTAGTCGCTGGCTGTTTCGATCCAACGGATGCCTGCTCTCGTGGCCGCCTGCACGATCATGCGTGCCGCTGCCGCGCTGGCGGCGTCGGGCCGGCCCAGTTGTGCTGTCCCCAAAACCATTTCTGCGAATTTTTGAACTTTGCTCATCGGGCGAGAGCATCGCAGAGATGTGTATGCGGAACTTTAACCCGTTGGTTGTTAAGACCTGAGTAACTTTTAAGCTTTGGGCCAAATGCGCCAAATTGCATTGGCGGTGAAAATAATCTTCGCCTCGATGAGGAAGTCGCCGCGAATAAAGACGACATCGCGAGTCTTGCGGACAAGTTCGGGCCTGCATGTCACCAGATCGCCTGCCGCCGCCGAGGCCAGAAATTGGCTTTGCTGACTGATGGTGACACAAGGCGCGCGATCGGTTGCGTCCCACAGGGCATAGCCTAACGCGGCATCGGCAAACGTGAGAAGAGCGCCCCCGTGGGCGACACCTTGGGCGTTGGTATGGCGGTCGTCGATCAGGAAGGAATATTCGCGCGCGCCGTCTCGCTGGCGCTCAAAATAGGGTCCGAGATAGGCTTCGAATGGGTCGAATTGTTCGGCAGGCTTCCAACCGCTGGGCGTCGGAACTGCGCGAGCCGGGGGCAATGGCATGGCGTTGTATTCCGACATTTCACTCCCTGCCCAAAATTTTCCAAAGTCCTGTGGCGGTCAAGATTG
>JANOFD010000002.1:0-3614 GCA_031413455.1 Rhodobiaceae bacterium | reverse complement strand
CAGCAAATCGCCTTGCATATGACGCCTCAAATCGCCGTCGGTAATCACGCCAGTCAATCCGCCATCCTGTCCCGTAACCCCGGCACAGCCAAACCGTTTCGACGTGATTTCAAGCAGCACCTCGCTCATCACCGCGTTCTCGTTGACCAGCGGCAGTTCGCTGCCCTTGTGCATGATATCGGCCACCCGCACCAGCCGCCGCCCCAGCGAGCCGCCGGGATGCAAGACGCGATAGTCATCGGCCGTAAAGCCACGCCGCTTCATCAATGCCACCGCCAGGGCATCGCCAAGCGCCAGCGTCATCGTCGTCGACGTCGTCGGCGCCAGCCCCATCGGACAAGCCTCAGGTGCCGCAGGCAAAATCAAAGCAACATCCGCATGCTGCGCCAAAGCTGAATCTGCCCCGCTTGTAATCGCAATCGTCGGAATACCCGCCCGCCGCGTAAACTCGATGATGTCGGTCAGCTCATGCGTCTTGCCCGAATTCGACAGCAACAACGCCGCGTCCTTCCGGGTCAGGAACCCAAGATCGCCGTGGCTCGCCTCACCCGGGTGCACGAACTGCGAAGGCGTCCCCGTCGAGGCCAGCGTCGCCGCAATCTTGGCGCCCACCAGTCCGCTCTTGCCCATGCCACTGACAATGACCCGGCCTTCAACGCCCATGATCAAATCGAGCGCCCGCGTGAAGCGCCCATCAAGCGACCGCGACAGCGAAGCCAGTGCGTCACCCTCTACCGCCAGCACGCGCCGCGCGGCCTCGAGGTCGCCATGGGGTGAGTTATCAGGCATCGCCGTCATCTGTTTTTTTTACTCGTCAGTACACATAGTTGTGCAATGCAACATCCGTCGCCAGTATGGTCCCGCGGGTCCCGGGAATCAAGGCAACTGGCCATGTCCAACCCGTGTTAAATTTGGCTGAGGCCTGCCAAAATTGTCTTGACCCACGGCCAATGAACCCGCACGCAAGCAATCTGCAACAATGGAGAGAATGATGGCCAATCTGACTTTGCCGGTTTGGCCCCTCATTCTCATGGTCGCAAGCTTTGTTGGCTATCTGGTCTTGCTGAAGCTGCCGGGTGCAGCCACCAACGTGATGGCCTTTCTGACCGTCGCCTATTTTTCAGCCTTTGTCTGTGCAGGCCTGTTATGGCTCCGCAATCCGCAACTGGGCGTCAACCGGTTGGACTATCGTGAATTGCTCCTCGCGCTCATTTTTGGCGCCACCATCACCGCCCTCGAATTCGGCTACGTCTCGGCCTACCGCCTGGGTTGGCCCGTCAACACCACAGGTTCGACCGTCAACATCATGACCGCCATCCTGATGGTGCCCATCGGCTTTGTACTATTCCGCGAACACATCACCCTGCTCAACGGCATAGGCCTTGCCCTCTGCTGCGCCGGCCTGATCCTGATGACCTGGCGCTGAGCGGACAGAGCAGCGTCAGGGCCTGCGCCTCGTCTCAGGTTAAGTTTTTGATTCGCGCGCGAATCAAGGACCGCGCGGCTTTTTTCCGTCTTAACTATTGATTTTTACACCTACTATAGAAATTATAGGCTATGAGCAAACAACCTGAGCGGCTGAGCGCGGCCGAGGCGCGTAAAGTGATCCGCGAGATCGCCACCGATGCCGACCGGATTGTGGTGCTGAGGCACGCCGAAGCGCGAATGGCGCAGCGTCAGGTGACGCGCACCATGCTCAATCGCGTCGTCCGCGCAGGTGCGTTAACGGAAGGGCCCTATCTCGACGTCCACGGCCAGTGGCGTGTCGAGCCGGAGGGCCGCAGTGCCGGGGATGTTGTGACAGTGGCATTGGCGATTGAGTGGCGCACCCGCCTTATCGTCGTCACGGTCATCAAACGGCAAACGTGAAAGGAAACGGACATGGCACACTATCACTACACGGCTTCGGGACTTGCAAATGTCTGGCTTGCCAACGGTTATCGTTTTGTGGAAACGCCCTACGGTGATGCCGTGGAGATCGACCGTGTCGAGGCGCTTCACCGCGCCATTGGTTTGGCGATATGCCGCAAGCCAGTGACGAATGGTCGTGAATTGCGCTATCTCCGCACGGAGCTGGATCTGTCTCAAGGCGAGTTGGGCAAACTGTTCGGCAAGACGGATCAGACGATTGCGATTTGGGAAAAGGGACGCGACGTGCCGCGCTGGGCAGACACGCTGGTGCGCGCCCTTTATCGTGAACGCGTTGAGGGTCGCGTGAAGTTGGCGGAAATTTTCTCCACCAGCGAGAAGGTAATCGGCAACTCAAGGTCAACCCGCTTGACGTTCCACAAGTCGGCGAACGGCGCATGGACGCCGGTCACATCGCCGGTACGTGCCGCAGCCTAGCCAGCGCGGCGATCACGGCTGACCGGCTCGCAGCTGGAAATACTGGGACATGATACGTATTCCCTCTGCTGCCAGGCTGTGACGCCACAGAATAGCCACAGAGAATCAACACTTTGGGGAAGCGCGTTGACTTTAACCGCCCCTGCTCGCACCATCTGGCGTCGGGCGAGGGGCTCGACCCTCATCTTTGGTGGAGTGATCCCATGCTTGTGAAGTTATTGGCACAGACTTGGCGCAGCGTCGTGAGCGTCATCATCGCATGGATACTCATCATCTTCTCGCTGCTCTACTATCCCGAGGCTTTGGCCTTCGTCATCGACAGCGCACGCGGCACGCGTCAGTGGCTTCTGGATCTTGTGGGGAGCAGGGGCAACGATACGGTCGACATTCTCGCCGGCGCCATCTTCACCGATCACACGGTGACGATGGCCTTCATGTTTCTATTTGCCCGTATCGTCGTGCTGACAACGATCCTCTACATCATCGGGTCGATTATGGTTGCAGTGACCGGACGCGAGCCAGCTTTCACCCGTCATTAGGCACTGTTCACAAAGTGGTTGGCACGTGACTGAGGCTCTTCACGCCGTCAATGTGCACCACGAATCGCATCATCCGAACTTCTATAGGGATTCGCAATGCTGACGATGTGGAACGCCCATGTGGCGTAAGGCGCGCGAGCTGGCGCAAATGGCGCCCCCTGAGCGCAACCGCTGGGTCGATTTCCTGCGCGCGGTCTCGATCCTGGCGGTGGTGTGCGGCCACTGGCTGATGGCCGGGCTCTATGTCGATGCGGCGGGCGAGCTGCAACGCGGCGACCTGCTCAGCGTTTCGCAATCGGCGGCCTGGCTGACCTGGATCTTCCAGGTGATGCCGGTCTTCTTCCTCGTCGGCGGTTATTCGAACGGGGTCAGCTGGGACGCGACGTTGCGCAAGGCTGAGCCCGGACAGATCGGCAAGTACCGCGACTGGTTTGCGAGCCGGGTGCAGCGCCTCATCACGCCGATCTTTCCGTTGCTGACGCTGTGGGCAGTTCTCGCGGTGATACTGACGCAGGCCGGCCTGCCGCGCGAACAGATCCGCATGGCGACCGAAGCCGCGCTGATCCCGGTCTGGTTCCTGGCGGTCTATCTGCTGGTGACCGGCTGCACCCCGCTGACCTACTGGGCGTGGAAGCGTTTCGGCTGGCTCAGCTTCGTGTGGTTCATCCCCGCGGCAATCCTAACCGACTGGCTGACCTTCACCGCCAAAGTGCCCTACGTCAATTTCAC
>JANOFD010000001.1:0-4457 GCA_031413455.1 Rhodobiaceae bacterium | reverse complement strand
CGTTTCTGCCGCCGACGCGCATTGAGCGAAACAGCGTCGAAGGGCTGGAGCAAAGGCACCCGCCGCGCCATTGTCGTGCACCCGTACCTCAAATCCGACGAGCGTCACTCCACACGCAGCGTTGAAGCGCGTCTGGAAGAGATCAAAGGCCTGGCGCTGGCGATTGAGTTGGACGTGCTTATCGCCATTGCAGCGCCTTTGGGCGACATCAAGCCCGCGACGCTGATCGGCAAGGGCAAGGTTGATGAGATCAAGGCGCTGTGCGAAGCCGAGATGCCCGAGCTCGTCATCTGCGACGGACAGCTTACGCCGGTTCAGCAACGCAATCTGGAACGCGCCTGGAACACCAAAGTTGTTGACCGCACGGGGCTCATCCTTGAAATCTTTGGCGAGCGCGCGCGCACGGCTGAGGGCCGCTTGCAGGTTGAGCTCGCGCACTTGACCTATCAGAAGGGTCGTCTGGTTCGTTCATGGACCCATTTGGAACGCCAGCGCGGTGGCTTCGGTTTCTTGGGCGGACCCGGCGAAACCCAAATCGAAGCCGACCGGCGCGCGATCAGCGATCGTATCGCCAGGCTCAAACGCGAACTGGACGACGTCAAGCGGACTCGCGCGCTCCACCGCGAGGCGCGCAATCGCGTACCGTATCCCATCGTGGCCCTGGTGGGCTACACCAACGCCGGCAAGTCGACACTGTTCAACCGGCTGACGCGCGCGGATGTGTTGGTGAAAGACCAGCTGTTTGCGACGCTTGATCCCACGATGCGCGCCATTACGCTGCCCTCGAAGCGCAAGATCATTCTTTCCGACACGGTGGGTTTCATCTCCGACCTGCCTACACAGCTGGTGGCCGCGTTCCGCGCGACGCTCGAAGAAGTGCTTGAGGCGGATGTGCTGCTGCATGTGCGCGACATCAGTCACCCCGACAGTGGCGCGCAAAAGCTGGACGTGGGTAATGTTCTCAGTGAGCTTGGCGTGGCGCTTGAAGCGCAGGACGCCATGATAGAAGTCTGGAACAAGATCGACCGCATCGCTCCGGACGCGCGCCCAGCCACGGGCAAGTCCCTGCGCGAACCCCAGAGTGCTGCGGTTTCGGCGCTCACCGGCGAGGGCGTTGAAAGACTGATGCAGATGATCGACGACGCGATGGCTGCGGATGCTATCGAAGCCGAACTCAAGCTGGAGGCGCATGCGGGTGCCGACCTCGCCTGGGCCTATGCCAACGGCGACGTCTTCAAACGCCGCGACGCGGAAGACGGCGGCGTGACGCTGCGCGTGGGCATCGCCTCTGCGGCGCTGCCAAAGTTCGAGCGCCGGTTTGGTGCGAGGCTGGTGCGCAGCGGGTGAGGGTCTACTTCTCCAGCTCCCGCCGCTTGGCCTCGTCCCAAGCCGCCTCCATCTCCTGCAGCGAGGCGTCAGCCATCGCGCGCCCACTCGCCAGGACTGTGTCTTCGATGAACGCGAACCGGCGCACGAACTTCGCGTTGGTGCAGCGCAGCGCTTCTTCGGGGTCCACGCCCAGGTGGCGCGCCAGGTTTGTGACCACGAATAGAATGTCGCCCAACTCGTCAGTCAGCTTTTCGCGCGGCGCACCCTGGGCGATGGCTTCGTTCAGTTCGCCAACCTCCTCGGTGAGCTTGTCGAAAATCGGTGCCGGCTCTTTCCAGTCGAAGCCGACGCTCGCCGCTCGTTTCTGAATTTTTAACGCGCGGGTGAGGGCGGGCAGGGGCAGGGGGACATCGTCCATCACGCGCCTGCCCTTTGTAGCGCGTTCGCGGCGTTTGTGTTCGTCCCACGCCAACGTCTGCGCCTCAGCGGTTTTCACCTCGGCATCGCCAAACACATGCGGGTGTCGGCGGATCATTTTCTCGCAAATTGCAGACACAACGTCTTCAAAAGAAAACGCCTTTTCTTCGGACGCCATTTGCGCATGAAACACGACCTGGAACAGCAAGTCGCCAAGCTCGTCCTTCAGCTGGCCCATGTCGCGCCGTTGAATGGCATCGGCAACCTCATAGGCTTCCTCGATCGTGTAGGGCGCGATGGTGGCAAACGACTGTTCCAGATCCCACGGGCAACCCGTTTTGGCGTCGCGCAGGCGCACCATGATGGCCAGCAGCGTCTCAATGCGGCGAGGATCGTCGTTGCTCATGCTCAAATCTCTTAACGGGAATGGCTCGCGCGAGGTCTACGCCAGGCGGGGAAGTGGGAACAGTAAAACCGCGAAGCACGACAGAATACCCGCAGAAAGCTTGGAATGCGCCCATCCCATTATCGCATAATATGTATTATGGGAAATTGATAGTGGTGTCTCAGTTGAGATCGAGTCCTGGGCCGACGTTGGTTGAAAGAAGGCCCGGCGCGTGCGACGCTGAGCACTATGGATAAGGTCAGTCCCTACATCAAATTCCTCGCCCAGGTCGTGCTGGCTGCCGCCGCCTTCGCTGGACTGTTTTGGCTGCTGTTTCCTCAACTCTTGAATTAACAGATTTCAGAACAACTGCTGTTGCCCGGTTGCATTCGCAGGCCTCGATGCTCTCGCCGGTTTGGCTTGCTCGTCCATCGACCACTTGCCGCCGTCGTCGAAGATCTGCAGCACGGCTTTCACCTCTCCCGGCGCTGCGCCTGTTTCTCCCAGCCACATCGCCCACGCCTCACGTGGCAGGATCGCCGGCATGCGGTCTGTGATGCGCGAGATCAGTTTGTTCGCCGCTGTCGTCACCTGTACGAAAGTTGGCAGCGTTTGCGGCCCGTTGTGCCACGCCTCGCAGATGACGGCGATGGCGATGGGCTGACCGTCCTGGGGCGTGATCACCCATTGCTTGGTTCGGCCGTTCGGTAGTTCCTCACCTTCGTTGAACGTGCGAACCATGAGAATGCCGCGCCCCTGGGCGAAGGCGCCGGCGAAGGTTGGAAGCCTCTCCACTGTCTCGCCGCGCGCGTGCATGTGTTTGGGCTGAGACGGTGCGGCTGCGTTTTTGCCCGCAAAGCCCCAGCGCATTGCCACCATCTCGCGCTGCCCGTCAGTTCCCAGGCGCATGATGTGCGCGAACCGCATGGGCGTTGAAGTGACGACTGTATCACTTGGGTCGATTGTCAGTGGTTGGGAGAACGCATGCAGTTCTCGCCACGAGGACATTTGCGTGAACTTCCCGCACATGGGTTTAGCGCGCCGACGGGTCTGCTTGATGCAGGCCAAAGATGTTGCCGTCCGGGTCCTTGACGTAGGCGACCCAGCCGACGTTAGGGATCGCCATTTTGGGGAGCGCCATCGTGCCGCCGCCCTTTAGCGCCTTGGCGAAATAGTCGTCGACCGACGAAACATTGACCGTGCACACATAGGAATTCACGGGCTGGCCATCCACCGCCTTTACACCGTGGCGCTGCAGCAAGCCGCCGTTGATGCCGGGCTCGTCGCCGTTGCTGGTGTCGATGAACCAGTAATTGATCTGCGGCATGTGCTGCATTCTCCAACCGAACAGATCTGTGTAATAGGCAGCAAGCTTGGCCGGGTGTTCGCCGTGGATTTCGAAATGGGTCACGCGCGGCATGGGCTTATCCTCCGTCTATGTCGGCCAGGATGTCTGTTACAATCTGTTGCGCGATCATGTCGATACCCTTGCGCAGGCCCGCGAGTACGATTTCGGGATGGGCCTGCAGGTCTTGCGGTTTGTCGAAGGCAAATTCCGCAGGCGGGCGCAAAATGTTCCGGCCAATGGTTTTCGCGTACATGTCGTACATGTAGGTATCCCCGGCCAGGCGATCGCGCGTCGTCCCATCGTAGAGGCGAAAGCGAACCAACAGGTTGGGGCCGATTTTGCTCTCCTCCAGGCGGCGCTCATAACGGGCGTCGTCAATGGAAATCTGCAGCGACGACGTCGGCCATGGATGAGGGTCGGCGCCAGTCAAGTAGGCGACGACGCCTTTGGCAGCAAAGGCCTTTTGTATTGCCACGCCAAGCTCATCACCCAACTTGAGATTCTGCAATTTCGATGGGTCAGCAGGCGTTGATCCTGTAACTGCCGCCGTGCCTATGGCGATTTCAGACGAAAACTTTCCATCCCTCAGTGCAATTGTTTCCGGGTTGGGAGGTCCCATAACCTCCACGACCGCGATGGCAGCGCGAGGTGTCGCGACAGCCGGTTGCGCAACGCCGAGCATCGTGGCCATGGCAGCAAGCGTCAATCCGATCGCACGCTGAATGTGAATATATTTCATTGCCTGCGCCCCCTCGCATAAACAGGACCCTACTGTAATACCGGTGCGCCGGGCCCGCAATTGAATAGTGATTCCAAAAAGAGTTTCACGCGGCGTGAGCATGTGCGGCTTCGGTCACGAAAACGCGGGAAACACGCCCCCCGATTTCGCGGCCACGGTGCGGATCTGGTGGCCCGAGAGGCCGGGCGGACCGAACTCGTATTCGTACGAGGACCTGTCGTCGACGCCGCACCTCAAGG